>NZ_LZSZ01000077.1:0-8652 GCF_001665645.1 Mycobacterium sp. 852002-30065_SCH5024008
ATGCGATCGTCGGCAGCGTGAGATGTGTATAAGAGACAGGGGTGTGACGCCATCTCCGTGACGACGGAACGGCCTTGCCCGCGAATCGTTCGCGCGACAGCACGTACTGACAGGTCCAACCAACTCCGGCTGCTGTCGGTGCGACTGGGCTCCGCTGATGGCTGTGCGGCCGAGATCGATGCGCGATGGACGACGGGTCGATGTGGACATGCGTCAGCTGCGCCGATGTCGAGAGGAGATGCTCAGCTTGATAACGGGGGATGGTCTATCTCGACCAGCTTGAGGGCGATCTGCTCGAGGCGGGCATTGGTGTTTTGCGAGAGCTTCACCAGCAGTTCGAAAGCGCCGGCCGCGTCGATGTCGAATCGCTCCATCAGCATGCCTTTGGCTTGGCCGATCGTGTCTCGGGTTTCGATGGCCCGCCGCAGTTGCTTGTTCTCGGCGAGCAGGGCCTGCAGGCGTTCATCGAGGCGGGCACTTTCTACCGCATTGATTGCCTCGAGCGTGTGAAGCACTCCGGCCGGCGTCCAGGCGCCACCTTGATCGGCCGCGCGCACCATCGCTGCGAGCAGCTGCTTGCTTTCCGAGACCTCTTCGACGCGGTGCGCCACGCCCACCAACTCGCCGTGGTCGACCAGGGGAGTGTTCGTCGGGCTCCACACCTTCGGCACGAAATGGCCCGATGCGTCAGGGTCGGGGACGTCGTAGCGTTGTATCCGCATGTCATGCGTGTGCCGGGTGCGCATCACCGTCTCCAAGGACGCCGCGAGGTTCGCCGTGCCGTTCGCTTGTGGATCGTTGGGATTGTCGGGAAACGCCTCGAAGAGGAGCTGACCAGGCAGCTCGCCGTGTCCGCGCAAAGTGACTTGCTCATATGCGACGCTTGCCGCCCGAATCCGCAGATCGCAATCCAGGAGCAGGAACGAGCCACCCGACGAGCTTCGATCCATCTCGCGGGCGATCACGTCGAACCGGCGTTGACTGTCCACTGACATCCCACTACCCGTTCGTGCGGCGGTATAACCCGACAAATCACAGCGCGCAGTCGACTGGCGGTCACATGGTCGCAGGTTCGAATCCTGTCAGCCGACGGCTGGCGGCGAGGGCAAAGGCGGGTCACATTCGCCCGTAGCCGACGGCCATGATGAGAAAAAGCACCGCCAAGAGAACGAACATCATCGCCAACGGGTCGATTAGCTCGAACAGCATGTCGGGTCGACCGTCTTCGGGCTCAAAGCGCAAGGCATGGCAGGTTGCGTCCCCGCGTCAGTTGGTGGCGGCGAGGTGAATGCCGTACGGCACCGCGCTCAGGAGGGTGACGGTGAGGCCCGCACCGCTGGGCAGCAGATAGGTCCGCTGGTCGCCGGGGCGCGCGCCGGCAATGGCAGAACCCAGCGGGGAATTGACCGAGTAGACCTCCACGTCGCCGTACTCGGCGCCGCGCGCGGCCAGTAGGAAGGTTTCGATGTCACCGGTGTCGTCGTAGCGGACCGTCAAAACCATGCCGGGCTCGGCGATCCCGTCGTCGGGCGGATCCTCGCCGATGACGGCGTTGACCAACAGGTCGTGAATCCGTTGAATCCGCAGTCGCCGTGCGCGCTGGACGGCAGCGGAGTATTCATCGGTAGCGTCACCAACGGCGTTGGCGTCACACAACTCCCGCAGGGTGGCCAGTTCTTGCTGGAGCCGCACGTGGGCCTGCGGTGAAAGCCACGTAGGTTGCACGCTGGTCATGTTTTGGTCTCCCTTCCTCAGGCGGCAATGGTGGTCGACGGTCGCCGGTCCATGACGCCGGCCCCGGGCGTTTGACATCTGCCATCGTTGCGGCCCTGAGGGTTTGGTGAGGGCGGCCGGTAGGGCACGGCCTTGAGCAAAGTCACGAGCCGCCCCCTGTCATGGGGGATTGCGTAGATGCGTTGTTCGCCCGGACGAGCACCGGCGATGCACCGGCCCAGCGGCGAGGCCATCGAGTAGACCGTGAACTCGGCGTCTTCGGTGCCCTGCCGACCGAGTAGCAGCGTCTCCGTTTCACCGCTCGCGTCGTAGCGAATGGTCAGCACCATGCCTGGCCCCGCGACCCTCTCACCCGCGGGATCGTCGCGGACGGCCGCGGTAGCCAGCAGATCCTCGATCTCGCGGATGCGCTTTTGCCGTTCCGCGGGGCGTGCGCCGCGGTTCCCGCCGTAATCCATAGAGTCGTCGGGAACTTCGATGCTGCGCAGGGAGCGCAACGTCCTTAGCTCGTCCTGCAATCGGCGGTAGTGCTGTGCTGTGATGTAGACAGGTGCGAAACTAATCATCGCGTTATTTCCTTTCCTAAGTAGGGGTGTCGTCAGGTGCGGGCCGATGCGTGGCAGCCGTCCCTGACGACGCGGAGCCCTAGAGGGGCAAGCCTTCGTCGGGGTTGGATCTCGGAGTCATCCTGCGGTGCCGCGGCGGCAGCGAATCAGAAACGGCCAATGCCGGGTCAGTCAGCGGACCGTGTGCTGATCCCCGGATGCGTTGTCCGCCAACCAGAACCGGCCGGGAGCCACCGCCGAAACGCTCGACGATTCCCATTGCGCACCTCCGCAGCCACATTCCGAACCACCAATTCCCATGGTGGCCCGCGCGGGCGCCGGGGCGCTTGCCCGAAACGGACAAGGCTGAAGCGGGCTATTGTTCCGCACCGACAACATGCCGCGCCGTGGCGAGCCGAACAAGCCCGACTGAGTGGTGTCGCCCTTAGCTCACCGTTGCTCGACAAGGCTGTTGAAGTCGTGTTGCCATCTTGCGTAACGGGCGCGGTCAAGGGCATCGCGGGCGACGGCGAACAAACCCGCTACCGAGAGGCTGACAACGCACCAGATCGCCACGGCGACCGCGACCGCCTCGTCGCGGGCAGACATTTTCGGTCGACTCACCGGCGAACCCTCGTCATCGACCCAAATCTCGAGCTCGTCGCCGATTTTGACCCCGAGCGGTGCGACGACGTCTCCCGTGCGTTCGGCCCCGGCAACAGGCCATCGGGCGGGCGCCCTGACCGTTGGGCTTTCGAGGTCCGTACGGGGGTGGCTGTCCCCGACGACCGTCGCGGTCACCGGGCGGCGAGTCTGGATCTGCTCGGCGTAGACGCGGCTTCGGGACTCATGGACCGCGGTGCCGACGGTGGCGGCGACCGGCACGGTGAACAATGACACCGCGACGGCCAACACCACGAGCATCGCCTCCACGCGGTCGCTTGCTCGTACCAGTGGATTTCGACCGAACAGCCGAGTGAACAGCCTTCGTGGCAAGGGCACGGTGAACGTCTCCAGCACGGCGTGATCGTCCGGCGGATGGGCGCTCCGCGGTTGAGGATCGTGACGCGGGGTGGTCATCGAGTGTCCTATCGACGGATCGGCGTGGGTTTGAGGGATCCGCAAGGGAGGCGGCAGCGACACCATCCTCGAAACCTGGCCGTGTTTTCTACCTCGATGATGGCGCGGATGGGCACCGCAAGACTTGCCGAAGTCCGACAATGGCGCCGCGGCGCGTTGTCGGATTTCGACAGCGTTCGATCAATAGATGTCGGTGGCCGCGAGTTCGATCATCATGGCCAGCCGCTTTCTGGCGTCATCCAATGGGAGATTGGTGATTTCGGCCATCTTGCGGAGTCGGTAACGCACGGTGTTTTCGTGTACTCCAAGACGCTCACCGGCTTCCGCCGGGTCGCCCTGGGCCTCTAGCCACGCCCGGAGGGTGGCGAGATAGTCGGTTCCGTTGGCGCGGTCGTGGCGGCCCAATTCGGCCACCGGTCCACGGGTCGGAGACCGGCCCGCTCGCGCCGATGTGCGTAACCGCTGCAGCAGGATGTCATCCCACGATTCGTCGTAGGCGGGAAGAGATAGTCCGGGCGACGCCTCGTGCAGTGCCAGGCATTCGTCGGCCTCCTGGCGCGCGGCGGTGAGATCGGCCACCTCGGCCGCCCCGCTGATGCCGGCCAACACAGTCACCTGTTCGGGCAGGGCGGCTTTCAGGCCCGTCACCCAGCGGCGCGCCGTCGAGGCATCCTCGGCAGGAAGCACGGTGTAGATGGTGTTGCCTGCCAAGGCGCTCCGACCCGGACGTGACCAGCCGAACCCGGTGGTGGCGCGCTCGAACGCCAGCAGCAGGGCGGCATCGCGTTCGGCGCCGACGGACGCCTGGAGCGCGATCACCCGCAAACCGGTCTGTGGCAGACCGAGCTTGCTTGCCGCCGTGACGGAATCAGCGCTGCCTTCCAGCAGCCGGATCACCAGCTCAGTCTCGACCTGACGTTCGAGATCCGCGCTCGCTTGTGACCGCAGCAGGTGCAGGGCGACGGTGTGCGCACCCTCAGCCAGCGCGCCGCGCGCCGGCTCGTCCAGCGGCTCTGAGCAGGCCACCCACACCGAACCCATCGGTTCTCGGCCGGAGCGCACCGCCACGACCATGCGTCCGGTCAGGCCGTAGTCCGCATCGCCCTCGACAAAAAGCGGCTCCTCTGAGCTCGCCAGATGTGCAAACACGCCGCGGGCATCGAACAGCGCGCGCAGTCGGTCCGGGGTCTGTCGGCCCAGGATGGTCTCGACCCGCGCCGGGTCGGCGTGTTCCTGTAGCCGTGAATAGGCGAGCACGCGCAACAGCCGATCGTGGATGACAACGGCACTGCCGATCGCGTCCGCCAGGCTATCGGCCAGCGCGAACAGATCGGTCGGGCCCCGACCGGCCGCGGTTTCGCGGCCCTCCAGCACCAGCCCGTAGATGACCGCGGCCACCTCGCTCCACGAGAGCGTCTCGTCGATCAGCATCACCGCGCCGACCCCGGCGTCCTCGTCGAATGTCATCGGCTCGGCATGCTCGCGTGTCAACATCACGACTGCATGCGCCGAGCTCGCCCAGCGGATTCCTTCGTTGACCGAGCGGGCACCGATTGCCAGCAGAACGTCGCCGACGACGACGCGGTCGTCCTCGTGAATGACCACGCTGCGCAGCTCAGTGGACCTTGGCACCGAAGACCAAACCAGCCGCACCCCATAACCACCCAGCACGTTGACCAAGCGGTCCAAAGTGATCATGAGCGCTCCCAACGCCGCTGAGAAATGAGACGCTGATGCCTTTGTATCGTCCGGCGGTCAGCAGCTGCACGCGATTACCCAATCCGTCGCTCCCGAGAGAGCGAAGCTTGACGCTTTCATATGTGGCAACCGGCGGCCCTGGGTGGGGCGAACCGCGTCATGCAGCGGTAACCAGACAGCTCAGAGGATGTGCATGCCCTGGGCCAGCTGCGTGACGCCGACCACCGCGAAGACGGTCACCAGGATCTGCCGGTGATAGGCGCGCACCCAGTCGTGCAGCTGCCGCAGCAGGGCCTGGGTTCGAGCCGGCGCCGCCACATAGCCCACCAGGATCATCTCGACAACGGAATACATCAGCAGAACGAAGGCGATCGAGGCGCTGACCTGCGTGGTGACCGCTGCCCTGGATGCCACGATGATCGCGAGAATGAAGAGAACCCCGTCGACGGGCACCGATGCCAGACCGATCACCCAGGCGACCCACAGCGATCCTTTTTCCCACGCGCGATGGGCGCGATGGAGCAGGCGCCGGACTCCGGAACTGTCGTCGGCCGAGACATCCCGTGCACGGCTCAGGAATCGTGGAACGGCGATCGGTGAATCCGAGGCCGGCGCGGGTGTCGAGGCCCCGTCGCTCGATGCGCGCGCCTCCGCGCGCTGACGCGTCGAGAAGCGCACGGTCATCAGCGCGGCGATCGACAACCCGAGCACGCCGAGCCCCATTTGGATCCGTGGGAGCGTCGAGCTCGCGGAAGGGCCGGCCGAACCGTGCCCGATGGAGCCGAACGTTGACGTGAAATTGAGCAGGATAAGCGGGGCGAGCAGCTCGGGCACACATACGGTGAGGCCGCCGACCCAGTAGGCAAGCAGATTCGGCCCGGGGCGCGGCCGGGAGATCATCAAGAGTGCGAGGCCCAGACGCACGGGATTGAGTGCCGCCAGAATTCCCAACCCCAGCACGGACCCCCACATTGGCGCAGCTCTACCCGCGACCGAGGGCGTCTAAACACCGGCACTAGGGAATTGTGGCCCTGTGCATCAAATCACACCTTGGAGACGGCCGAGTCCTCTCGGAGCCCCGAATTGTGGTTTTTTGCAACAACTTCGAACAACATCCTCCCGTGAATATGAACGCCCGCCAACGCGGCGTAAACGCATGCGTGGAGGTCCGTCGGGGTGGTCACGGCCGTAGTCGTCGGCGAGATGGCGCCGCGGCAACGCATAGCCAGGCACCCAGGTCCGCAGCTGCGTCAGCCGCAAGATGAATGCACTGTCCCTGGCATGCTCCGCTCGGCGCAGCAACGTTCGACGCCAGCGGTAGTCGCGGCGCGGGCCGGACGACAGCAAGCGCCGATGTCCTTGGGTTCTGCGAACGGGCGCTTGCCGCAAAGCGCATGGGGTCGTTTCAACAATGTTGTATGGCGGTGTCGGCAAACGGACAGCGATGCGGCCATCGCGCGCCGGACACGGCGCGGCGCCTGGGCTCCAGAGGGGCGAATGGCGTGTCGGGACAAACGTTTGTTTTGCTGAGTGACGAGAACAAATCCAGGGCTGCGAATCTCTTATGCAGGAACGAGATTCACAGGTTTGACCGCACCTACCGCCGGGTACATGCGGAGCCGTGGAGTGCGACATCCAAAGTCGTAGTGCCAGCCTGTTAGTGGTTCGCTGGTGCGCCGACGGAAGCCCCCGCAGAGCGGCGTGTGCGGTTCCCGGGTTACCGTTGACGCTGCGGACGGTATTGCGATTCGGGTCGGGGACACAACTGGGGCCAGAACCGCAGCCATCACGGTCACATCACGACGGGGATCTCCGCGAAGCTCATCGGCGCTGGCATCGTGCCGGTGGGCAGGTCGCCATACTGGTCGAAACTAACGGCCAATCCTGAAGCGCTGCACTGTTTCTAGTGCTGTGCGCGCAGCGCTTCTGCATTTTTTCATCTCGTATGTAGGAGGTCGTCCGTTGCAGTTCAATCCGTTCGACGATGACAGCGCCAAATTTTTCGTATTGGTCAATAACGAGGAACAACACTCCCTTTGGCCCGTCTTCTCCGACGTCCCGGCCGGCTGGCGAGTGGTGTACGGGGAGGCCGACCGCGCGGTCTGTCTCGACTACATCGAACGGAACTGGCCCGACATTCGTCCGAAGAGCATACGAGACAGGGTCTCCGCTGCTGGTTTGTGATGTATAGACGGTCTAGGTATGAAGGAGTCGGGAAGGCTTTCGGGGGGATTGAGTGGAATTGGGTGACCGGGCACTACCGCTGACGCGGGCGCAGCTGGATATCTGGCTCGCGCAGCAAACGGGTCACTTCGATGTGGCGTGGCAGCTCGGCGTGCTCGTGCGGATCGAGGGCCCCGTCGACCGCGCTCTGTTCGAGCAGGCCATGCGTCACGTGGTAGGCGAGGCCGAAAGCCTCAGGGCGTGCTTCTTCGAGGTAGACGGCCAGGTCTTTCAGAAGGCGATCGACGACCCGGATGTCGAGCTGGCCTTCTACGACCTGAGCGACGCGTCCGATCCCGAGCGCGAGGTCCGGGAGCGGGCGTCGGCGATCCAACGGACTCCGATGCCGCTCACCGGTCCGATGATCAACTTCTACTTGTTCCAAACGGCGCCCGCTGAGTACTACTGGTTCACCTGCTGTCACCACATAGCCATCGACGGGCTGGGCATAGCCCTACTGGGCCGCCGAATCGCGGCTGTCTATTCCGCGCTTGCCTCTGGTGCGGCCATATCTCCCGCCTTCTTCGGCACCTTGCGCGACCTCGTCACCAGCGAGTCGGAGTACGCTGCATCTGCCGATTACGTTTCGGATCAGGCCTATTGGGCTGAGCACCTCCCGTCGGCAAGCGAATCCGAGTATCGGTTGACCCAAGCCGCCAGCGAGCGGGACCCGTATGCGCCCTCTGCGCCAGTCCAATTGGAATCGTCGGTGGTCGGCTCGATCAAACAGCTGTCCAAAGCGTTGGGCATCCGCCGATCATCGATCCTCACCGCCGCCTGCGCGCTCCTGGTCCGCGGATTTCGCACTGACAATTCAGACGAAGTGGTGCTCGATTTCCCCGTCAGCCGCCGGCTGGATCCGGAGTCGAAGACGCATCCCGGAATGCTCGCCGGGGTTGTGCCGCTGGTGCTGAATGCGCCGCCGACGGCCACGGTCGCCGACTTCCTTCAGCAAGTCGATACACGCTCACGAGAAGCGTTGCGGCATCAGCGGTTCCCAGTGCACATGCTTGGCGGCGACGGCGGCTTCCGTGGTGCTCCGCAGGCGTCCAACCGAGTGGTCGTCAACTTCGTCCCGGCCAGACTGACCCTCAGCCTCGCGGGCGTACCGGCGACCGCGACCTACACCACGTTCGGTCCGGTCGGCCACTTCGGGCTGTTCTTCCTCGGATTCGGGGACCAGCAATACCTGAGCACGGTCGGGGTCGGACAACCCTTCTCGAACTTCGACGTCTCGGATTTGGCCGGGCGGTTGCAGGAGCTGTTGGTGGCGATGGCGGCTGATCCTTCGCGGTCGTTGTCGTCGGTGGATGTGCTTGATGAGGCTGAGCGTGCCCGGTTGGGGGTGTTTGGGAATACGGCGGTTTTGACA
>NZ_LZSZ01000078.1:0-110783 GCF_001665645.1 Mycobacterium sp. 852002-30065_SCH5024008
CGACAGGCCCGTCCAGACCGTGATGGGCGGAAACCACCGGTAGAGGGCGTTGACCAGCAGATAACCCGCCACCGCAGTCGCCACCCCCCGCCGCCGAGCAACCACCTCGGCTAGCACCGCCGCCCGCGCCGGAACACACGCCCCGACACGGCGGCGTGGACCCGCAGACTGAGGACTTGAACGGCATGGGCGAGGGCCCCTCGACCGGCGGCCAGTCGGTTGCCGACCTGTTGGCGCGGTTACAGGTGCAGCCGTCCGAGGGCGGCCGGCGCCGTCGTCGCGATGGCTGAGCTGGGAGCTTCCTCACATTGGGTGCCGCCCGGTAATCGACTACAGTTTTAGTGACCGAACGGTACCCACGAAGTGGGACCGGAACGAACGAAGAAATCTGTGAGGTCGTCTGCGATGGTGCAGTTCGACGGTTTGCGCCCGGCCAGGCTCAAGGTGGGGGTCATCTCCGCCGGCCGGGTCGGCACCGCGCTCGGGGTCGCGCTGGAGCGCGCGGACCACGTCGTGGTCGCGTGCAGCGCCATCTCCCACGCGTCGCGGCAGCGGGCGCAGCGTTGGCTGCCCGATACCCCGGTGGTGGCCCCGCCGGATGTGGCCGCCGGCGCAGAGCTGCTGCTGCTGGCCGTTCCCGACAGCGAACTCGCCGGCCTGGTGTCCGGGCTGGCCGCGACGTCGTCGGTGCGGCCTGGCACGATCGTCGCCCACACGTCCGGCGCCAACGGGGTGGGCATTCTCGCGCCGCTGACCCAGGACGGTTGCATCCCGCTCGCGATTCACCCGGCGATGACGTTCACCGGCTCCGATGAGGACATCAGCAGGCTGCCCGACACCTGCTTCGGCATCACCGCGGCCGACGATGTGGGCTACGCGATCGGGCAGTCGCTGGTCCTGGAGATGGGCGGCGAACCGTTCTGCGTGCGTGAGGAAGCGCGGGTGCTCTACCACGCCGCCCTGGCGCATGCGGGCAACCACCTGGTGACGGTGCTCGCCGACGCGCTCGAGGCGTTGCGGGCCGCGCTGCGCGGCAGCGAACTGCTCGGGCAGCAGTCCGTCGACGACCAGCCGGGCGGGATCGCCGAACGCATCGTCGGCCCGCTGGCCCGGGCGGCGCTGGAGAACACCCTGCAACGCGGGCAGGCCGCGCTGACCGGTCCGGTCGCGCGCGGTGACGCCGCCGCGGTCGCCGGGCACCTTGCTGCGCTGAACCAGGCCGACCCGGAACTCGCGCAGGCGTACCGGGTGAACGCCCTGCGGACCGCCCGGCGCGCCCACGCCCCCGCCGACGTCGTCGAGGTCCTGGCGGGATGAGACCAAGCAAGCCGCCCGCCTTCAAGACCGGCGAACTCAACGTGTACTCGCGGTCGCGCGACGTCAGTGACGTCAGCCGGGCTCTGCGCCACACCGGCCGCCGGGTGATGTTGGTGCCGACCATGGGCGCGCTGCACGAGGGTCACCTCACCCTGGTGCGCGCCGCCAAGCGGGTGCCCGGCTCGGTGGTTGCGGTGTCGATCTTCGTCAACCCGCTTCAGTTCGGCGCCGGGGAAGATCTCGACGCCTACCCGCGGACCCTGGACGACGACCTGGCGCTGCTGCGCCGCGAAGGCGTCGAAATCGTATTCGCCCCAACGGCGGCGGCCATGTATCCCGACGGCCTGCGCACCACCGTGCAGCCCGGTCCGCTGGCCGCCGACCTAGAGGGCGGTCCGCGGCCGACCCACTTCGCCGGCGTGTTGACCGTGGTGTGCAAGCTGCTGCAGATCGTGCGCCCGGACCGAGTGTTCTTCGGCGAGAAGGACTATCAGCAACTGGTGCTGATCCGGCAGATGGTCGTCGACCTGAACCTCGACGTCGCGGTGGTCGGCGTGCCCACCGTCCGCGAAGCTGACGGGCTGGCCATGTCGTCGCGCAACCGCTACCTCGATCCGGGGCAGCGTGAGGCGGCCGTGGCGGTCTCGGCGGCGCTGACGGCGGCGGCGCACGCCGCCGACGCCGGGCCGCAGGCCGCGCTGGACGCGGCGCGCGCGGTGCTCGATGCGGTGCCCGAGCTCACGATCGACTACCTCGAGTTGCGCGACGCGGACCTGGGTCCGTTGGGCAGCAACAGAACCGGCCGGTTGCTCGTCGCGGTCCGGCTGGGCAGCACCAGGCTGCTGGACAACATCTCGATCGAGATCGAAACTTCGCCGGCACCCGTGGGGCCGGACGGATATCGGGACACCCGTGAATCATCTTGGAGGAATTGATGCTACGGACGATGCTCAAGTCGAAGATCCACCGCGCCACCGTCACCCAGGCTGACCTGCACTACGTCGGCTCGGTGACCATCGACGCCGACCTGATGGACGCTGCGGACCTGCTCGAGGGCGAGCAGGTGACCATCGTCGACATCGACAACGGCGCCCGCCTGGTGACCTATGCGATCACCGGGGAGCGGGGCAGCGGCGTGATCGGAATCAATGGCGCCGCAGCCCATCTCGTGCACCCCGGCGACCTGGTGATCCTGATCGCGTACGGGGCCATGGAAGAGGCCGAGGCGCGGTCCTACCAGCCTCGGATCGTGTTCGTCGACGCCGACAACAAGCCGATCGACCTTGGCCACGATCCGGCCTTCGTGCCCGCGGACGCCGCCGAGCTGTTGGATCCCCGAATCGTTGCGCGGTAACCGTGCTGCTCGCCATCGACGTCCGTAACACCCACACCGTCGTGGGGCTGATCTCCGGATCCAAGGAGCACGCAAAGGTCGTGCAGCACTGGCGGATCCGGACCGAGTCCGAGGTGACCGCGGACGAGCTGGCCCTGACCATCGACGGTCTGATCGGCGAAGACTCCGAGCGGCTCACCGGCGCGGCCGCCCTCTCCACCGTCCCGTCGGTGCTGCACGAAGTGCGGATCATGCTCGACCAGTACTGGCCCTCGGTGCCGCACGTGTTGATCGAACCCGGGGTGCGCACCGGCATCCCACTGCTCGTCGACAATCCAAAAGAAGTCGGCGCCGACCGAATCGTCAACTGCCTGGCCGCATTTCACCGGTTTCAAAGCGCCGCCATCGTCATCGACTTCGGTTCATCGATCTGCGTCGACGTGGTGTCGGCCAAGGGCGAATTTCTCGGCGGCGCGATCGCGCCGGGCGTGCAGGTCTCCTCGGACGCCGCCGCGGCCCGCTCCGCCGCGCTGCGCCGGGTCGAGCTGTCCCGCCCGCGTTCGGTGGTGGGCAAGAACACCGTCGAATGCATGCAGGCCGGAGCCGTGTTCGGCTTCGCCGGTCTGGTCGACGGTCTGGTCGGGCGCATTCGCCAGGACGTCGAGGGCTTTGCCGGAGACGACGTCGCGGTGGTCGCGACGGGACATTCGGCACCGCTGCTGCTGCCCGAGCTGCACACGGCCAGCCATTACGACCAACATCTGACCCTGCAGGGACTGCGCCTGGTGTTCGAACGCAACCGGGACACCCAGCGCGGTCGGCTGAAAACCGCGCGCTGAGACGGCGTCAACGCAAGCTCGAAGACCAGTCATTTAAGCTGGCACGTCGTGAGTGACGCCGACCCAGCAGACCTGCCCGAGCAGTTCCGCATCCGCCGGGACAAGCGCGCGCGCTTGTTGGCGGAGGGCCGTGAACCGTATCCGGTCGCGATCGAACGCACCCACACCCTGGCGCAGGTCCGCGCCGAGCATCCCGACCTGCCGATCGACACCGCGACCGAAGACGTCGTCGGCGTAGCGGGCCGGGTGATGTTCGCGCGCAACTCCGGGAAATTGTGCTTCGCGACACTTCAGGAGGGCGACGGCACCAGCCTGCAGGTGATGATCAGCCTCGACAAGGTGGGCCCCGAAGCGCTCGATGCGTGGAAAGCCGAGGTCGACCTCGGCGACATCGTCTACGTACACGGCAACGTGATCAGCTCACGCCGCGGCGAATTGTCCGTCCTGGCCGATTCATGGCAAATGGCGGCGAAATCATTGCGACCGCTGCCGGTGGCCCACAAGGAGATGAGCGAAGAGGCGCGGGTGCGGCAGCGCTACGTCGACCTCATCGTCCGGCCCCAGGCCCGGACGGTGGCGCGGCAGCGGATCGCCGTAGTGCGCGCCATACGCAACTCGCTCGAACGGCGCGGGTTTCTCGAAGTCGAAACGCCTATGCTGCAGACGCTGGCGGGAGGCGCGGCGGCGCGGCCGTTCGTCACGCATTCCAATGCTCTCGACATGGATCTGTACCTGCGGATCGCGCCGGAACTGTTCCTCAAGCGCTGCATCGTCGGGGGTTTTGACAAGGTCTTCGAAGTAAATCGAGTCTTCCGAAACGAAGGCGCCGATTCCACCCATTCTCCGGAATTCTCCATGCTGGAGACCTACCAGGCGTACGGAACCTATGACGATTCGGCAGTCGTCACGCGTGAGCTTATTCAAGAGGTCGCCGATGAGGCGATCGGAACCAGACAACTACCGCTGCCCGACGGGAGCGTCTACGACATAGACGGAGAATGGGCGTCGATTCAAATGTACCCGTCGCTGTCGGCGGCACTCGGCGAAGAGATCACACCCGAGACGTCGGTTCAGCGGCTTTGGGCCATCGCGGACCGGCTCGGAGTCGAGATTCCCCGCGATCGCGGCTACGGGCACGGAAAGCTCGTCGAGGAACTCTGGGAGCATACGGTAGGAGATACGCTGACCGCGCCCACCTTTGTGCGGGACTTCCCGGTTGAGACAACGCCTTTGACACGCCAGCACCGCAGCATCCCCGGTGTGACCGAGAAGTGGGACCTCTACGTGCGCGGCGTCGAACTGGCCACCGGCTACTCCGAATTGAACGACCCCGTCGTGCAGCGGGAGAGATTCGCCGCGCAAGCCCGCGCCGCGGCGGCCGGCGACGACGAAGCGATGGTGCTTGACGAAGACTTTCTTGCCGCCCTCGAGTATGCGATGCCGCCGTGCACCGGAACCGGAATGGGTATCGATCGGTTGTTGATGTCTTTGACCGGACTGTCAATTCGAGAGACAGTTTTGTTCCCGATTGTTCGGCCGCACTCTACTTGAAAAGTGCAACTGTGCGGCTTGGGGCCGGATTGAGTATGCTGCGTTGTTATGGCAGATTGATGACCTGGGGAGGCTCACCCAATCTGCTCGGCAACTGCTCAGGACGAAATGCGAGGATAAGCTAATGGCGAAAAAAGTGACCGTCACCCTGGTCGATGATTTCGACGGTGCCGGCGCAGCCGACGAAACGGTGGAATTCGGGCTTGACGGGGTGACCTATGAGATTGACCTTTCGTCTAAGAATGCCGCGAAACTCCGCAGCGACCTGAAGCAGTGGGTGGAAGCCGGCCGTCGGGTCGGCGGTCGTCGGCGTGGGCGTTCCGGCTCCGGCCGCGGCCGTGGCGCGATCGACCGTGAACAGAGCGCGGCGATCCGCGAGTGGGCTCGCCGAAACGGTCACAACGTTTCGACGCGCGGCCGCATCCCGGCCGACGTCATCGACGCGTTCCACGCGGCGACCTGACAAACCTCTCACCGGCGCCCGGGCGGAAGGCCTGGGCGCCGGTTTGTCGTTTCGCTGGCCGCGAAAAATATCGCCGTTGAGTAAGGAAACGAATTGGCACTCGGCCACGTTGATTCGGTTACGGCGCTGTAATCACAGGGAGATCCCCGAAACGGGCCCCGCGGGTCTTGAACAGCAAGGAACCGCAAGGTTATGCCCCCTGGCAGGCCGACCATTACAGTGGATGGCAGGTATGCGATTCCGGCCCCAACGGGGACCGGTGGGCCACTGAAAGGCTAGTACCGATGGTGAGGGAGAGCAGGTAACCACCGATGTTTGAACGATTTACCGACCGTGCCCGCAGGGTCGTCGTCCTGGCGCAAGAAGAGGCCCGGATGCTCAACCACAACTACATCGGCACCGAGCACATCCTGTTGGGTCTGATTCACGAGGGCGAGGGCGTCGCCGCCAAGTCGCTGGAGTCGCTGGGCATCTCCCTCGAGGGCGTCCGCAGCCAGGTCGAGGAGATCATCGGCCAGGGCCAGCAGGCGCCGTCGGGCCACATCCCGTTCACGCCGCGCGCCAAGAAGGTGCTCGAGCTGAGCCTGCGCGAGGCGCTGCAGCTCGGCCACAACTACATCGGCACCGAGCACATCCTGCTGGGCCTGATCCGCGAGGGTGAGGGCGTGGCCGCCCAGGTGTTGGTGAAGCTGGGCGCAGAGCTGACCCGGGTGCGCCAGCAGGTCATCCAGCTGCTCTCCGGCTACCAGGGCAAGGAGGCCGCGGAGGCCGGGACCGGTGGCCGCGGCGGCGAATCGGGCAGCCCGTCAACCTCGTTGGTGCTCGACCAGTTCGGGCGCAACCTGACGGCCGCCGCGATGGAGGGCAAGCTCGACCCGGTCATCGGCCGTGAGAAGGAAATCGAGCGCGTGATGCAGGTGCTGAGCCGGCGCACCAAGAACAACCCGGTGCTGATCGGTGAGCCCGGCGTCGGCAAGACCGCCGTCGTCGAGGGCCTGGCGCAGGCCATCGTGCACGGCCAGGTGCCGGAGACGCTGAAGGACAAGCAGCTCTACACGCTGGACCTCGGCTCGCTGGTCGCCGGCTCGCGCTACCGCGGTGACTTCGAGGAGCGCCTGAAGAAGGTGCTCAAGGAGATCAACACCCGCGGCGACATCATCCTGTTCATCGACGAGCTGCACACGCTCGTCGGAGCGGGTGCCGCCGAGGGCGCGATCGACGCCGCGTCGATCCTCAAGCCCAAGCTGGCCCGCGGCGAGCTGCAGACCATCGGCGCCACCACGCTCGACGAGTACCGCAAGTACATCGAGAAGGACGCCGCCCTGGAGCGCCGCTTCCAGCCGGTGCAGGTGGGCGAGCCGACGGTGGAGCACACCATCGAGATCCTCAAGGGTCTGCGCGACCGCTACGAGGCGCACCACCGGGTGTCGATCTCCGATGCGGCGCTGGTGGCCGCCGCCACCCTGGCGGACCGCTACATCAACGACCGGTTCCTGCCGGACAAGGCGATCGACCTGATCGACGAGGCCGGCGCCCGGATGCGGATCCGCCGCATGACCGCTCCGCCAGACCTGCGCGAGTTCGACGAGAAGATTGCCGACGCGCGGCGGGAGAAGGAGTCCGCGATCGACGCCCAGGACTTTGAGAAGGCGGCCAGCCTCCGCGACCGCGAGAAGACTCTGGTCGCTCAGCGCGCCGAGCGCGAAAAGCAGTGGCGCTCAGGTGATCTCGACGTGGTCGCCGAAGTCGACGACGAGCAGATCGCCGAGGTGCTGGGCAACTGGACCGGCATCCCGGTGTTCAAGCTCACCGAGGCGGAGACCACCCGGCTGCTGCGCATGGAGGATGAGCTGCACAAGCGGATCATCGGCCAGGTGGACGCGGTCAAGGCCGTCTCCAAGGCGATCCGCCGTACCCGTGCCGGGCTGAAGGACCCGAAGCGCCCGTCCGGTTCGTTCATCTTCGCCGGCCCGTCCGGTGTCGGTAAGACCGAGCTGTCCAAGGCGCTGGCCAACTTCCTGTTCGGCGACGACGACGCGCTCATCCAGATCGACATGGGCGAGTTCCACGACCGGTTCACCGCGTCGCGGCTGTTCGGCGCCCCGCCGGGATACGTCGGCTACGAAGAGGGCGGCCAGCTCACCGAGAAGGTGCGGCGCAAGCCGTTCTCGGTTGTGCTGTTCGACGAGATCGAGAAGGCCCACCAGGAGATCTACAACAGCCTGTTGCAGGTCCTCGAGGACGGCCGGCTCACCGACGGCCAGGGACGCACGGTGGACTTCAAGAACACCGTGCTGATCTTCACCTCGAACCTCGGTACGTCCGACATCTCGAAGCCGGTCGGCCTGGGCTTCACCCAGGGTGGCGGTGAGAACAACTACGAGCGGATGAAGCAGAAGGTCAACGACGAGCTGAAGAAGCACTTCCGCCCGGAGTTCCTCAACCGCATCGACGACATCATCGTCTTCCACCAGCTGACCAAGGAAGAGATCATCCAGATGGTCGACCTGATGATCGAACGGGTCGGCAAGCAGCTCAAGGCCAAGGACATGGCTATGGAGCTGACCGACAAGGCGAAGGCGTTGTTGGCGAAGCGGGGCTTCGACCCGGTGCTCGGTGCCCGCCCGCTGCGGCGCACCATTCAGCGCGAGATCGAGGACCAGCTGTCCGAGAAGATCCTCTTCGAGGAGGTCGGGCCGGGACAGATCGTCACAGTCGACGTGGACAACTGGGACGGCGAGAGCGCCGGCGAGGACGCGGTGTTCACCTTCACCGGGACCCGCAAGCCGCCGGCCGAGCCGGACCTGGCGAAGGCCGGGGCCCACGCGGCCCCAGAAACGCCGTAGCACTGCAGCAAACGGGTGGTTAATCTCTGACGGGATTAACCACCCGTTTCGCATGTAGGGAGCCCGCCCGTGCTGATCGTCACCACCAACGACCTCCCGGGCTGGGAGATTCAGCGCGTCTGCGGCGAGGTGTTCGGGCTGACCGTCCGCTCTCGCAACGCGTTCTCACAGATGGGTGCGGGCTTCAAGGCCATGTTCGGCGGCGAGCTGGCCGGCATGACCAAGAACCTGGCCGAAAGCCGCAACGAAGCGATGGGCCGGCTGATCGACGAGGCGCGTAAACGCGGCGGCAACGCGATCGTCGCAATGCGCTTCGACACGACCGAGATCGGCGACGTGTGGACCGAGATCTGCGCGTACGGCACGGCGGTTCAGGCCACACCGGTCACCGAGGCCGCGAAATACACGGCGAGCCAGCTGGGCTACGGCGCCCTACCGCCGCAGCATTGACCCCCGGTTTACACTGACTTCGTCCTGACGGGCAACGGAATCTGGTGAAAGTCCAGAACGGTCGCGCCACTGTCGATAGTCAGACCCATGGCCCGTCATCACCAACGGGGACGCGTATATCCCCGGAAGGAGCGCCATCGTGTCGAATCCTGAGCTGACCGGCAGCCGCACCCGATCGGTTGACCTGTCGGCGACCAGTGCCGCGGTCTGGTTGGCGGCAACCGCTTTCCTGGCGCTGTTGGCGCTCTACTTCGTCGGCGTCGACCAGGGAGCGGTGTCGCTCTTCGGTAGCGATCCGCACGTGCACGAGTTCATGCACGACGCGCGGCACCTGCTCGGCTTCCCCTGCCACTGATCGCGTGGAGAAGCGTCTGATCGGACGCGGCCTGCTGGCCGGTGCAGTCGGCGCGGTGCTGGCGTTCGCCTTCGCCCGCCTCTGCGCCGAGCCGGCGATCGGCCGCGCGATCGCTTTCGAGGACGGCCGCGCCGACGCCGAGAACGCCCATGGCGTGCACGAGCACGGCGCCGAGTTGTTCAGCCGCGGAGTCCAGTCCATTGCCGGGTTGGGCTTCGGTGTGCTCATCTTCGGCCTCGCGATGGGCGCGCTGTTCGGAGTGCTGTTCTGCGTCGTCGCCGCGCGTGCGATAAATGTTGGTGCGCGGGCGCTTTCGCTGCTGCTGGCGGCGGCCGCGTTCGTCGCGGTGTATTTGGTGCCGTTCGTGAAGTATCCGCCGAACCCACCGGCGGTGGGGCAGGCGGACACGATCGGGGCGCGCACCGGCTGGTATCTGGTGATGGTGCTGGCGTCGGTGGTGCTGGCCGTCGCGGCGGCGCGGCTGGCGCGGGGGCTGACGGCCCGGTTCGGCGGGTGGAACGGCCGGCTGGTCGCGGTGGGCGGATACGTCGCGGCGGTGGCGGTAGTGATGATGTTGCTGCCGAACGTCGACGAGACGCCCGTACCGCTGCGCGACGCGTCTGGCGCGATCGTCTATCCGGGCTTTCCCGCCGACGTGCTCTACGAATTCAGGGTGCTGTCGCTGGCCACCCAGCTGGTGTTGTGGGTGACCATCGGCGTGGTGTTCGCGACGCTCGCCGGGCGGCTGGTGGAGGAGCGCGCCGGGAGCGGACGGGTATCGAGCATCGCGGCGTGACGGAGGTCGTCCGGCTGACCTTGGTGTCGCACGCGATGACCGATGCCGTGGCGGCCGGGCTTTTCCCCGCCGACGAACCCCTCAACGACATGGGCCGTCGACAGGCGGAAGCCGCCGCCCAATCAGGCCGTGACGCACGACATTTCACCGGACCCGAGCGGCGGGCCCGTCAAACGGCGGAGCTGCTGGGATTGGATGCCGCAACCGACCCGCTGCTGGCCGACCTGAATTGCGGTCGATGGCGGGGGACGAGGCTTCAGGACGTGCCCTCCGGCGACCTGACGGTCTGGCTGACCGATCCCACCCGGGCGCCGCACGGCGGCGAGTCGATCACCGACCTGATGCGGCGGGTGGCCGGATGGCTGAATTCGTTGACCGAGAGCGCGTCGGCCGCCGTCGCGGTGACGCACCCCGCGGTGATCCGGGCGGCGATCCTGCACGGCCTCGACTCACCCCCGAAATCGTTCTGGGGCATCGACGTTGCACCGATGAGTCGCACCGGACTGCACTTTCGCAACGGCCGCTGGACGCTGCGCCTCTGACTGCGGCCGGACCGACCGGGGCGGGCTATTCTCCGCCAGCGTCGCCGACGATGCGGATGCCGGTGATGATCTCCGGCTGGATCGCGATCATGGTGTCCATGGTCATGTTGACCCAAGGGTGTAAAAGTCGTCCGTAGCGTGCGAGTTGCTGGGGGTCAGTGATCGTGGTTGCCCACCCGGTGACCGCCACGGTCCAGCCGACCCGCCGCTCGGGATCGAGGCTGTCGGCCTCGTAGGCCACCACCGCACCGGCATCGGCGCCCGACCGCACCACGGTGGACACCTTGGCTGCCAGGCGGGTACGCACGATGATCCGCCCGTCGTCAACGACATGGTTCACCAGGCGGATCGCGGGCAGTGCCCTCTCGTTGAACACCACCCGACCATGGTCGACACTGGCCAGCAATCCCATCGCCTCGCGGTCATCGATTTGGATCACCTCGCGCGACGGTGTCAACGCTGTCATTCGGCAGTCTCCGCTCGATACGCGCCACCGTATGCGTGACCGGTGCGGTCGAGAAGATCATGAGGCGCAGCCACTTTCAATCGCCGCCGGCGGCCCATCTGCACATACAAAACCGCACTACCTCCGTCCGGACCCCCGACTCTGGCAGGTTATGCAGTCTCGTCTGGCGACGTACCCGTCGGGAAGGGCCAAAAGTCCCGCGCGGTATGTGGTCTGCATCACTTTGCCTATCGGCCGTATACGCCGCCGCTCCGCCAACCGCTAGCGCGGTGCGATGAGCGCGAAGGCCTGCTTGGCGACCTGCAGCATCCACCCGGTGACCGTCGGCCCGTGGTCGCGCGGCCAGTTGAGCTGGAAGCTGACCACGTACGGCTGCTGGGTTTTGTCGACGGCGTACCAGCTGAAGGTCAGATCACCGGGCAGCCCACCGGCTTTCGCGCCGATGTAAGGCCAGACGTTGCGGTCCAGTTGGATGCCCGCCACCGCGGAGAGGATCTGTCTGACCGGCGCGGCTTTACCGACGGCGTCGGCCTGCAGGGCCGCATGGATGCGGCAGATGTCCTCGGCGTTGCCGTACCACTCCGCGCCGTAGGACGATGCCGGGGAGTGGGCGCGGATCGGATCGGGTTCGTAGGGAGTCGAATTCGCCTGCTCCAACAGTTGGGCGCGTACTTGTGCTGACCCATGCTGCCATTGGGTGCGCAGGTCCGGCTTACCCCAGCCGACCGAGAACAGCTCGTACATCGTGGGGAACGGCGTCATGCTGGCCGGGTCGTGGTGGCCCGCCGTGGCGAGCGCTTCTTCGATGGCGTGTGTGCCCAGCTTTCCGATCAGCAGGTCGGTCGCCATGTTGTCGCTCGTCGCGATCATCTTCTCGGCGGCCGTCCGAACCGAAACCTGCGCTCCGGCGGGCAGTTGCAAACCGGACGAGCCCACCGCGCGGCTCTTGTCGGTGACGGTCAGCTGATCGTCCCAGGAGACCGTTCCGTCCTTGATGGCACCCGCTAGGGCGTGCAGCACGTACAACTTGAAAATCGATGCGAGCGGCAAAGATTCACCGGTGTTGATGCCCGCGACCGGATCGCAGTGCGCGTTGTCGACCTTGGCGACCTGGTAGGAGTAGCGGGCGCCGGTCTTACTCAACACCGCATCGATGTCGTGCCACGAATCGATCTTCGGTGCCTGCGTGTCGAGGTCGAACCGATCGACCCATCCGCCGTCGTCGGTGTGGATGCGGATGTCTTGTCGCGCACCGTAGGAGGACGTCAGGTGCAACGTGGCCACGCTGGCGCCCAGATCAACGCCGTTGAGGGTGAACGGCCGGTCCCACCAAAGCGACTCCATGGTGGTCTCCACCGATTTGACCATGTCTGGCGCGGCGAGGGTGCCGACACCGACCGGGCCGATGGGCCAGTCCGAGTTGAGCATGTCCAGCGTCTGCTGTGCCCGGATACCGGGCGGCGTCCGCACGTCGATCTGCCGGCCGGGATTGGCCGCGTTCGCCTGCGGTGAGGGGGAGGAGGCGCAACCGGGCGCGAACGTGACTACCAGTGCTGCGGCGGCACTCAACGCCACCGCGCGGCGCCGGGCCGAGTACCCGCTAGCCAGCCTGCTTGTTGCCGGCAACGTCCATCACAACCTCGAATTCCAGCAGCGAGGCCCCGGTCGCCACCGGGTTGGCCCGCTCGCCCGCATGGGCCTGAATGGCGGGCCCTTGCGCCCACGCCTGAAATGCCTCCTCGGACTCCCACTGCGTCACGACGAAGTAGCGGTCCTCGCCCTTGATCGGGCGCAGCAGCTGAAACCCGAGGAAGCCGGGCTGGTTGTCGACCGCGTGTGCCCGGTGTGCGAACCGCTTCTCCAGCTCCGGGCCGGCATCGGCGGGCACTTCGATTGCGTTGATCTTCACCACTGACGGCATGCCGCTAGGCTACCCCTTCGCCCGGCCTGTCCATCTGCAGGGCGGGGCACGCAGGATGGTGACATGCCCAGTGAACTGCTGACTTGCCGCGGAAGCCAAGGCGAGCCGTTGGTGCTGGTGCACGGCCTGATGGGGCGGGGTACCACGTGGTCGCGGCAGCTGCCGTGGCTGACTGGGCTGGGCGTGGTGTACACCTACGACGCCTTGTGGCATCGGGGGCGCGGCGTCGACGACCCGAACCCGGTCGGCACCGAACGTTTCGTGGACGACCTGGCCGACGCGGTGAGCACCCTGGAAGCGCCGGTCACGCTGGTCGGCCATTCTATGGGCGCGCTGCACTCGTGGTGTCTGGCCGCGGAGCGTCCGGAACTGGTCTCCGCGCTGGTGCTTGAAGACATGGCCCCCGACTTCCGGGGCCGCACCACCGGTCCATGGGAACCGTGGCTGCACGCGCTGCCAGTCGAATTCGGTTCCGCAGAGCGGGTATTCGAGGAGTTCGGGGCCGTCGCCGGACGGTACTTCCTGGAGGCCTTCGACCGCACCGCCACCGGTTGGCGCCTGCACGGACATACCGCGCGGTGGATCGAGATCGCCGCCGAATGGGGCACGCGCCACTACTGGGAGCAGTGGCGGGCGGTGCGAGCCCCGGCGTTGCTCATCGAGGCCGGCAACTCGGTGACGCCGCCGGGGCAGATGCGGGAAATGGCCGAAATAAACCCGGCCGCAACGTATTTGCATGTGCCCCAAGCCGGCCACCTGATTCATGACGAGGCGCCGCAGGTGTACCGCGACGCGGTCGAATCCTTCTTGGCGACGTTGCCTGCGCGCGACTGACTGTCGCGGGTGCCTGGCCGCTCGATGTGACGACGCGCAGCACCATATGATAAATTCTTCAATTGTTCGAATATAGAAAGCTTGTAGTCTTCAGGAGATTTGCGTGACGGAGCCGCTGTACAAGCTCAAGGCCGAGCTCTTCAAGACGCTGGGGCACCCGGCGCGGATTAGGATCCTCGAGCTTCTGGTGGTTGCTGACAAGTCGGTCGCCGAACTGCTGCCCGAGGTCGGGCTCGAAGCATCGAACCTGTCCCAACAGCTCGGCGTTCTGCGCCGGGCCGGGGTGGTCGAGGCGCTGCGGGATGGCAACACGATGATCTACTCGATCGCCTCTCCAGACATCGCCGAACTGCTGACGCTGGCACGCAAGGTGCTCACCGGGGTGCTGAGCGACCGCGTGGCGATGCTGGAAGGCCTGCGCGCCGGCGGTGCGGAGTAGCGCCGATGGGCTGGATCAGCAAAGCATTGCGCGTCGGCCGGATCGCCGAACCCGCACCCCCGCCACCGGAGGCGACGACCGAGCCGCCCGCCGGGGTGCGTGGTTCGCTGCAGATCCGGCACGTCGACGCGGGTTCGTGCAATGGGTGCGAAGTGGAGATCGCGGGCGCCTTCGGTCCGGTCTATGACGCCGAGCGATTCGGTGCCCGCCTGGTGGCCTCCCCACGGCACGCCGACGCGCTCCTGGTGACCGGTGTCGTGACACACAACATGGCCGGCCCCTTGCGCGCCACGATCGAGGCCACGCCGCGGCCCCGGCGGGTGATCGCCTGTGGGGACTGCGCCATCGATCGAGGGGTGTTCGGCGACGCCTACGGTGTGGCCGGCTCGGTCGGCGAGACGGTGTCCGTGGACGTGGAAATCCCGGGATGCCCGCCGACGCCGAGCCAAATCGTCGTGGCCCTGCGATCGGTGACCGGCAGGTGACCGCTGTCTTGGCGACCAGCGCGGTGCCGGAACCAAATATGTTGCGCCGCAACGGTTCGTCGTCCATCGGCGCGGGCGTGCTGACCTCGCTGCTGGGTGGGGCGGGGGTATGGGCCGGCGGGCTCGGAATGTTCGGGTCGGTGCGCTCGGTTCGAATCGGATGGTTGCTTCCGCTGGCGGGCGTCGAGCTGAGGCTCGATCCGCTGGGCGGATTCTTCATGGCGCTTACCGGGGCGGTCGCGCTGGTGGTCGGGCTGTACACGATCGGATACGCCCGGCGCGAGCGGCTGGGCCCCGTAACCCTGGCCGTCCTGCCGGCGTTCGTCGCGGCGATGCTGCTGGTGCCCGCCGCGGGGTCGGTCACCACCTTCCTGCTGGTGTGGGAGTTGATGGCGGTCGCGTCGCTGGTGCTGGTGCTGACCGACCACACCCGCCCGATGGTGCGCTCGGCCGGCCTGGTGTATGCCGTGATGACCCAGTTGGGGTTCGTGGCGATACTGGTCGGCCTGCTGGCGTTGTCGGCGGCGGGCGGCGCAGACCGGTTCGCCGACCTGCACCGGATACCGCAGGGGGCGTGCACCGCGGTGTTCCTGCTGACGCTTGCGGGGTTCGGCTCCAAGGCCGGGCTGGTGCCGCTGCATGCGTGGTTGCCGCGCGCCCACCCGGAGGCGCCGAGTCCCGTTTCGGCGCTGATGAGTGCGGCGATGGTCAACCTCGGGGTCTACGGCATCTGCCGCGTCGACTTGCAGCTGCTCGGCCCGGGGCCGCGGTGGTGGGGACTCACCTTGATGGTCGTCGGTGGGGTGTCGGCGCTCTACGGCGTGGTGCAGGCCTCGGTGGCCACGGATCTCAAACGGCTACTTGCCTATTCGACTACCGAGAACCTCGGATTGATCACGTTGGCGCTGGGAGCGGCCACGCTGTTCGCGGCCGCCGGCGCGAACGGACCGGCGACGATCGCCGCGGCCGCCGCCATGCTGCACCTCGTCGCGCACGCGGCATTCAAGAGCCTCGGGTTCCTCGCCGCCGGATCGGTGTTGGCCGCCACGGGGCTGCGTGACCTCGACCGGCTGGGCGGTCTGGCCCGCCGGATGCCGGTAACGACAAGCCTTTTCGGAGTGGCCGCGCTCGGGGCGTCCGGACTGCCCCTGGGCGCCGGGTTCGTCAGCGAGTGGCTGCTGGTGCAGTCGCTGATCCACACTGCGCGAGAGCATTCGGCCGTCTTAGCATTGACCACGCCGCTCGCGGTCGGCGCGGTCGCGCTCACCACGGGGCTGGGCGTGGCGGCAATGGTCAAGGCGTTCGGTATCGGATTTCTGGCGCGGCCGCGCTCCGAACAGGCCGCACAGGCACGCGAGGCGCCGCACACCATGCTGGCCGGTATGGCCATCGCGGCGGCCGCCTGCCTGATGCTGGCCGTGGCGCCCGCGGTGGTGGCACCCGCGCTGCGCCAGGCGGTCGCCGCGCTGCCGGCGGCCCGGGCAATGGAATTCACCAGTCTCGGCGCCATGGTGCGCCTGCCGGGCGTCCAGGGCTCGATCGCACCCGGCGCGATCGCCGCCGGCGTCGTGGTGGCCACGCTGACCGCGGCCGCGCTGGCCCGTTGGCGCCGGAGCCGGCGGCCGGCGCCCGCCACATTGCCGCTGTGGGCCTGTGGCGCCGACGATCTCACCGCGCGAATGCAATACACGGCCACATCGTTCGCCGAGCCGCTGCAACGGATCTTCGACGACGTCCTGCGACCCGACACCGACGTCGAAGTCACCCATAGCGTCGAATCCCGGTATCTGGCCGACAAAATCACCTACCGCACCAGAATCGCGGACGCGATCGAGGAACGCTGCTACGCGCCGGTGATCCGGGCGGTTGAGGCGGCGGCGGGCCTGGTGCGGCGCGCCCACACCGGCAGCGTCCACCTGTATCTGGCCTACGGCGCGCTCGGTGTGCTGATCGTGCTGGTGGTGGCCCGATGAATGTCCTGTCCTATGTCGCGGGTGCGGTCCAAATCGGCGGCGTCGTGGCCGGGGCGCCGCTGGTGGTCGGGCTGACCAGGCAGGTGCGCGCGCGCTGGGAAGGCCGCGCCGGCGGCGGCATCTTGCAGCCGTGGCGCGACATCGTCAAACAGCTTGGCAAGCAACAGATCACGCCGTGCGGAACCACGGTGGTATTCGCGGCGGCACCCGCGATCGTCGCCGGAACCACACTGCTGATCGCCGCGATCGCACCGCTGGTCGCCACCGGATCGCCACTGGATGCCGGCGCCGACCTGTTCGCCGTGGTCGGTTTGCTGTTCGTGGGCACCGTGGCGCTGACCCTGGCCGGCATCGACACCGGCACCTCGTTCGGGGGCATGGGTGCCAGCCGCGAGATCACCATAGCCGCGCTGGTCGAACCCACCATTCTGCTGGCGGTGTTCGCGCTCTCCATGCCGGCCGGATCGGCGAATCTCGGTGCGCTGGTGGCGCATACGATCACCCACCCCGGACAGGTGGTGTCGCTGGCGGCTGTGCTGGCGTTCGCCGCGCTGGTGATCGTGATCGTCGCCGAGACCGGCCGGCTACCGGTGGACAACCCGGCCACCCATCTCGAGCTGACGATGGTTCACGAGGCGATGGTCCTCGAATACGCCGGTCCGCGGCTGGCCCTGGTCGAGTGGGCGGCCGGGATGCGGCTGACCGTGCTCTTGGCGCTGCTGGCAAACCTGTTCGCGCCGTGGGGCATTGCGGGGGGCCGGCCCGGTGCCGTTGAGATCATCATCGGTGTCTTGGCGGTGGCGGCCAAGGTCGCGTTCCTGGCAGGGCTGCTGGCCACCGTCGAGGTGTTCGTCGCCAAGCTGCGGCTCTTCCGGGTGCCCGAGTTGCTCGCCGGATCGTTCCTGCTGGCGTTGCTTGCGGTCGTCGCCGCCAACTTCTTCGTGGTTCCGACATGACGTACGGCTCGTTTTCGGTACTCGTCGACCTCGCCGCCGGCGGGCTGCTCCTGGCCGCCGTGCTGATCGTGTGGCGCCGCGACCTGGTCGCCATCATCCGTCTGCTGGCATGGCAGGGCGTCGCCCTCGCGGCTATCCCCATCCTGCGGGGGGTGTACGACGGCGACGGGGCGCTCATCGGTGTCGGTGTGGCCGTGCTGATTTTGCGGGTTGCGGTGCTGCCGCGGCTGCTGGCCCGCGCGGGTGGCACCGAAGCGCGATCGCGCCGGGAAGCCACCCCGCTGGTGAACACCGCCACGTCGCTACTCATCACCGCCGCGCTGACGTTGGCCGCGTTCGCCACCACCCGGCCCCTGGTGAATCTGCAGCCCGCCGCCACGACCACCGCCGTCCCGGCCGCCACCGCGGTGGTGCTCATCGCACTGCTAGTGATGGTCACGCGGCGGCACGCGGTGTCGCAGGCCGCGGGATTCCTCATGCTGGACAACGGGATCGCGGCCACCGCGTTTCTGCTCACCGCCGGGGTACCGCTGATCGTCGAGCTCGGCGCCTCGCTGGACGTGTTGTTCGCGGTCATCGTGATCGGCGTACTGACGGGCCGGCTATCCCGCGCGTTCGGCGGCGCGGACCTGGACGCGTTGCAGGAGCTGCACGACTGATGACCGATTTACTGCTCGCGGCGATCCTTGCCCCGGTCGGCGCCTCAGTCACCGTCCTGATCGCCGGATGGCGCCGGACGACAGCGACACTGATCGTCGGATCGGCCGTCACGGTGCTCGCATGTGGCGCGGCACTCGCGTTCCGGGTCGGGTCGGGAACGCGGTTCGCGTTGGGCGGCCTGCTGCGGCTCGACGCGCTCACCGTCACGATGCTGATCGTCATCGGAATCGTCGCCACACTGGCCACCTGGGCGAGCATCGGGTACCTCGATGCCGAACTCGCCCACGGCCACACCGACGCGCGCGGTGCCCGGGTGTACGGGGCCCTGACGGCGGGATTCCTGTCCGCGATGGTTGTCGCCGTGTGCGCCAACAACATCGGCGTGATCTGGATCGCGATCGAAGCGACCACGGTGATCACCGCCTTCCTGGTCGGGCACCGCCGCACCCGCGGCGCGCTCGAGGCGACGTGGAAGTACGTCGTGATCTGCTCGGTCGGCATCGCCATCGCCTTCCTGGGCACGGTGCTGCTCTACTACGCCGCCGAGCATGCCGGGGCGCCGGCCGGTGCGGCCCTCAACCTCGATGTGCTGGCGGCCCATGCGGGCGGGCTCGATCCGGGCATCGCTCGACTCGCGGGCGGGTTGCTGCTCGTCGGCTACGGCGCCAAGGCCGGGCTGTTTCCCTTCCACACCTGGTTGGCCGACGCCCACAGCCAGGCTCCGGCACCGGTGTCGGCTCTGATGAGCGGGGTGCTGCTGTCGGTGGCCTTCTCGGTACTGATCCGCCTCAAGCCGATCATCGGCACGGCCACCGGACCCACTTTCATGCGGTCGGGCCTGCTGGTGCTCGGGCTCGCGACGCTGCTAATCGCCGCCCTGATGCTCACGGTGACAACGGACATCAAACGCATGCTCGCCTACTCCTCGATGGAGAACATGGGCCTGATCGCGATCGCCGCCGCGGCCGGAACCACGCTGGCCATCGCCGCGCTGCTGCTGCACGTCCTGGCGCACGGGATCGGCAAAACGGTCCTCTTCCTGGCGAGCGGCCAGCTGCAGGCGGCGCACAACTCGACCGCGATAGCCGACATCAGCGCCGTGCTGCGGCGCTCCCGCCTCATCGGCGTGTCGCTCGCCGTCGGCGTGATCGTGCTGCTCGGCATGCCGCCGTTCGCGATGTTCGCCAGTGAGCTCGCCATCGGCCGGTCGCTGGCCGACGCGCGGCTCACCTGGGCGCTCGGCGCTGGCATGGCGCTGGTTGCGGTTGCCTTCGCCGCGCTGGCCCGCAACTCGGGCCGCATCCTGCTGGGCGGCGCCGCTGCCGCTCCCGAAATCGCCGTCCCGCGAACGGTGGCGGCCGCCCTGCTCGTCGGCATTGCCGCATCGATCGCCCTCGGTATCACCGCCGGCCCCCTCACCGACCTGTTCACCGCCGCGGCCAGCGGCGTCGGGGGACCGCGATGAAGGCGCAATGGCAGCGCCACCGGCTGTCTCAGGGCAGGTTGGCCGAAACGACAGAAGACCTGCTGGGCAAGGGGTTTCGGTTGGCTCTGGTGGCCGCCCACGACGACGGCGCCGCTCTACGTGTCGTCTACCTGTTCCTCGCCGGATACCCCGATCGCCGCGTCGAGCTTGAATGCGTTGTGCCGAAGGATGACCCGACGGTCCGATCGCTGGCCTACCTGTCCTTTCCGGCCAGCCGGTTCGAGCGCGAAATCGCGGACCTGTACGGGATCCGGCCCGTGGGGCATCCCAAGGCGCGCCGCCTGGTGCGCCACGCCCACTGGCCCGAGGACTGGTATCCCATGCGCGGTGACGCGTCGCCCGCCCCCAAATTCGATGGCGCTGGCCACTTCCCGTTCGTCACCGTCGAGGGTCCCGGCGTGTACGAAATCCCGGTGGGTCCGGTGCATGCGGGGTTGATCGAACCCGGCCATTTCCGCTTCTCCGTCGCCGGCGAAACCGTGCTGCGGCTCAAGGCCCGACTGTGGTTCGTCCACCGCGGCATGGAGAAGCTGTTCGAGGGCCGGCCGGCCGGCGGTGCGGTCGATCTGGCCGAGCGCGTCAGCGGCGACACCTCCGCCGCGCACGCGCTCGCCCACTGCCTCGCCGTCGAAGACGCGCTCGGAATGGAACTTCCCGACGAGGTGCACCGGTTGCGGGCACTGCTGGTCGAACTCGAACGCCTCTACAACCACGCCGCCGATCTGGGCGCGCTGGCCAATGACGTCGGGTTCGGGCTCGCCAACGCCCACGCTCAACGCATCCGCGAACAACTGCTGCGGCTCAACGCGAATGTCACCGGGCACCGCCTGCTGCGCGGTGCCATCCGCCCGGGCGGGGTCGCGCTGCGGGGGCTACCCGACGTCGCCGACCTGCGGTCCATTGCAGCCGACGTCGCGGAGGTTGCCGAGCTGACCCTGCGCAACTCCGTTGTGTACGACCGATTCGCCGGGACCGCCGTCCTGCAGCGAGACGACGCTCAGGCTCTCGGTTGCCTGGGCTACGTCGCTCGGGCCAGCGGTATGCGCACCGACGCCCGGCTCGAACACCCCACCACCGCATTGCCCGTCACCGAGACCGACGCCGCCGCCGGTGACGTGCTGGCCCGCTACACCGTGCGGCGCGACGAATTCGCCGCATCCACCGAGCTGGCCTGCCATCTGATCGAATCGCACAGCGGCCCAATCGAATACGCCGAAAACGTGGACGTGGCGCGCACACCCGGCAGCGGCATCGGCATCGTCGAAGGTTGGCGCGGCACCATCGTCCACCGCGTCGAAACCGGCGCCGCCAACCGGATCACCCGCGCGAAGATCGTCGATCCGTCATGGTTCAACTGGCCCGCGCTGCCGGTCGCGATGGCCGACACGATCGTCCCCGACTTCCCGCTGGCCAACAAGAGCTTCAACCAGTCCTACGCCGGCAACGACCTCTGAAGACCTATGACGGCGGGACTACGCTTCGCCCGCCAATGCGAACCGGCCGTCGGCCGTCTGCGTCACGAGGCCGTCGGCCAGCAACGAATACAGGGCCCGGTCCCGCTGGGCCGTATCGGTCAACCACGCCACGTCCAGCTCCGCCCGGGTGACCGGAGAGTCGTTGCCGCGCAACACGTCCAGCAGGCGTCCGCGGACCTGCCGGTCGGTTCCGGCGTAGGTCTGCACCCGCCGGGCCGGCCCCTGCGCCGGGGGATGACCGGCGTCCCGCCACGCGCACCGGGCGAGCGGGCACAACCCGCACCGCGGCGTTCGCGCGGTGCACACCGTCGCGCCCAGTTCCATCAGGGCGACGGAATACCGCGGCGCCGTGTCGTTGGCGGGCAGCAGAGCGGAGACATCGGCCATGTCCCGCACCACTGACGCAGAACCCCCGTCGGCCAGCCCGCGCACGGCGCGGGCCACCACCCGGCGAACGTTGGTGTCCACCACCGGAACCGGTTGACGGTAAGCGAAACAGGCGATGGCGCGTGCGGTGTAGCTGCCGATGCCGGGCAGGGTCAGCAGGGTGTCGACGTCGTCGGGAACCACGTCGCCGTGCTCACGCGCGATGACGGTCGCGCACTCGTGCAAGCGCTTGGCCCGCCTCGGATAACCCAGCTTGCCCCACGCCCGCAGCACGTCGGCGGCGCTGGCCTCGGCGGTGGCCGACGGGGTGGGCCACCGCCGCACCCAGTCCGACCAGATCGGCAACACCCGCGACACCGGCGTCTGCTGCAGCATGAACTCGCTGACCAGGATCTGCCATGCGCTGACGCCGGGCTCCCGCCAGGGCAGGTCGCGCCGGGATCGTTCGTACCAGTCGAGCAACTCGTCGGCCGCAATAGTTGGCCGTCCGTTTACCGGCGGATGCGGCATGATGTCAGCCATGCCTAACACCAGCCCGGTAACCGCGTGGAAAGCACTCAAAGAGGGTAACGAGCGATTCGTCGCGGGGAAGCCCCAGCATCCCAGCCAGAGTGTCGAACACCGGGCCAGCCTGGCCGGTGGGCAGAAGCCCACCGCGGTCGTGTTCGGCTGCGCGGACAGCCGGGTGGCGGCGGAGCTCATCTTCGACCAGGGTCTGGGCGACATGTTCGTGGTGCGCACCGCCGGGCAGGCCATCGACTCGGCGGTGCTGGGCTCCATCGAGTTTGCCGTGACGGTCCTCGACGTGCCGCTGATCGTCGTTCTGGGGCATGACAGCTGTGGTGCCGTCAAGGCCGCCCTGGCCGCCATCAACGACGGTGCGATACCGGGCGGTTTCGTGCGCGACGTGGTGGAGCGGGTCGCGCCATCGATCCTGATGGGCCGCCGTGAGGGCCTGAGCCGCGTCGACGAGTTCGAGGAACGGCATGTTCGTGAAACGGTCGCCCAGCTCGTGTCGCGTTCTTCGGCGATCGCCGAGCGGATTGCCGAGCGCACCCTGGCGGTAGCAGGCGCCACCTATCACCTCGCCGACGGGCGCGCCGCCCTGGTCGATCACGTCGGTGACATTGGCGAATAGCGGCCGAATACCCGGCCTCAGCGGCCGTCACTAACACGGCGGTCAGCCAGCAAACCCCGCGACACGCCGAGGCGGGTCAAGCAACTCGACGTGACCTGGACCTACGCTGCAAACGTGCTGGATCTGGAACCGCGTGGCCCGCTACCCACCGAGATCTATTGGCGGCGCCGTGGCCTGGCCGTGGGCGTCGCGGTCGTCGTAGTAGGGATCGTGGTCGCCGCGGTCATCGCCTTCATGGGGCACAACACGGGCGCCAAGCCCGCCAGTGCCGACAAACCCAATTCCGCTCAGAGCAAGCCCGGCGCACCCGTGCCGCAGGCGCCCCCGCCGGCAGCGCCCGGGGAACAGCCGAACCCGGGGGTGCCGCCGCAACAGGGCCAGAACCCGGAGATGCCCACCCCGACCGCTGCAGTGCAGCCGCCGCCGGTGCTGAAAGAGGGCGACGACTGCCCCGATTCGACGCTGGCCGTCAAGGGCCTGACCAATGCGCCCCAGTACTTCATCGGCGATCAGCCGAAGTTCACCATGGTCGTCACCAACATCGGCCTGGTGTCCTGCAAGCGGGACGTCGGCGCCGCGGTGCTGGCGGCTTACGTGTACTCGCTGGACAACAAGCGACTGTGGTCGAACCTGGACTGCGCGCCCTCCAACGAGACCCTGATCAAGGCATTCACTCCGGGCGAGCAGGTGACGACCGCGGTGACGTGGACGGGGATGGGGTCGGCGCCGCACTGCCCGCTGCCCCGGCCGGCCATCGGACCGGGCACCTACAACCTGGTCGTGCAGCTGGGCAACCTGCGCTCGCAGCCGGTTCCGTTCATCATGAACCAGCCGCCACCGCCGCCGGGCCCGGGGCCGGGTCAGCCGGCCGTCGCGCCGCCGCCGGAGGCACCGCCGGCCCCAGCCGGCTAACTCAGCGGATCGGAGATAGTCGACTCCGCGAGCTGCGATAGTCCCTCACGCACGTGGCGGGCCCACATCGCGCCGATGCCCTCGATCGACTGCAGGTCGCCGGCGCTGGCCGCCAGCAAGCCCTGCAGTGTCCCGAACGACCGGACCAGTAGGTCGGAGTGGGCGAACTGCAACCGCGGGATGCTGGCCAGCGCGCGGTAGCCGCGCGGGCTCACGGCCGAGTCCTGCGCCTCGGCCGTGGTCGGATAGCCGAAAACCTTTGCCAGCGCGGTGAGTTCGAGCAGCTCGGTGTCCGAGAGGGCGTCCAGCTCGTCGAGCGTCGCGGTCATCTGCGCCTTGGACAGCGGCTCCGGGCTGGCGTGGTAGTCGCGCACGGTCAGTTCCCGCGCGATGTCGTTGCCGCCCAGCAGCTCGTCGAGCTGCAGCCGTAGCTGGCGACCGTCGGTGCCCAGCTCGACGACGTCGTAGTCGATCACCAGACCGATCCGCCGGACCAGCTCGAGCCGCTGCACCACCGTCATCACGTCGCGCAGCGTGACGAAGTCCTCGATCTCGGCGAGCGACAGCTGCCTGCTGACCTCGTCGAGCCGGGTCTTGTACCGCTCAAGGGTCGCGATCGCCTGGTTGGCCCGGGACAGGATGGTCGCTGAATCGGCCACCACATGGCGTTCCCCGCCGACGTATACGGTCACGATGTTCATCGAGTGGCTCACCGAGATCACCGGGTAACCGGTCTGAATCGCCGCCCGTTCCGCCGAGCGGTGCCGCGTCCCGGATTCGTCGGTGGGTATCGACGGGTCCGGCACCAGCTGCACGTTGGCCCGCACGATGCGGCTGCCGTCGGTGGACAGCACGACGGCACCGTCCATCTTCGCCAGCTCGCGCAGCCGGGTCGGCGCGTACCGGACATCGAGGGCGAAGCCGCCGTCACAGATGGCCTCGACGTTTTCGTCGTTGCCGATGACTATCAGCGCACCGGTGCGGCCACGCAGGATGCGCTCCAGGCCGTCTCGCAGCCCGGTGCCCGGCGCAAGGCGGGCGACGGTCTCACGCAGTGTCGGACGTGTCACAGCGTGTCATTGTGCGGCCCCGCCACGTTACGCGTCCAGCCGTTGCGCTGCTCGGCGATGGCTTTCATGTGTTGGAGCGCCGCGACGATGGTCGGGGCCCGCAGCGCCCGCATCCCATCGGGCACGATCTCGCGGCGGGGGTCGTCGCCGTCCGGGATCAGCGCGATGCTGAATCCCTGGCGCGCGGCCTCGGCCAGTCGCCGCTCCATTCCGCTGACCCGTCGCAGGTCACCTGCCAGCCCCACCTCGCCGATCATCACCGCCGTCGTCGGGAGCGGTCGATCGGAGTATGCCGAGGCCAGCGCGATCGCGACGGCAAGATCCGAGGAGGGATCCGTCAGCCGCATGCCGCCCACAGTGGACAGGTAGATGTCGTGGACGCCGACGGGCAGCCTGCCGTGCTTTTCCAGCACGGCGCTGATCATCGCGGCCCGGGAGGGGTCGATACCGCTGACGGCGCGGCGCGGCGAGCCGCCCCCGGGGGTCGCTAACAGCGCCTGCACCTCCCCGATCAGCGGTCGCTTCCCGTCCAGCGTCACGGTGATGGCGGTCCCGGCGACCGGTGCCGGCCGTTGATCCAGGAAGAGGTTCGACGGGTCGGATACGTCCTCGATTCCGCTGTCGTGCAGCGTGAAACAGCCGACCTCGTCGGCCGCCCCGAACCGGTTCTTGATCCCGCGGACCATCCGCAGCGACCCGTTGCGGTCGCCCTCGAAATGCAGCACCACATCGACCAGGTGTTCCAGCGAGCGCGGCCCGGCGATGGCGCCGTCCTTGGTGACGTGGCCGACCAGGATCAGCGCGACGCCGGTGGCCTTCGCGGCCGCGGTCAGCGCGGCGGTGACCGCGCGGACCTGCGTGACCCCGCCCGCGACGCCGTCGGCCTCGGTCGTGGACATGGTTTGCACCGAGTCCACGATCACCAGGGCGGGCCGCACGGTCGCGATGTGGTCCAGCACCGTGTGCACGTCGGATTCGGCGGCCAGGTAGACCTCGTCGGCGCCGCAGCCGATCCGGTCGGCACGCAGCCGGATCTGGCCGGCGGACTCCTCACCGGAGATGTACAGCGCGCGCCGGCCCGAAAGCGCCCAGCGATGGGCGACTTTGAGCAGCAGCGTCGACTTTCCCACGCCAGGATCGCCGGCCAGCAGCGTGACCGAACCGGGCACCACGCCGCCCCCGAGCACCCGGTCGAGTTCCCCGACGCCGGTCGAGCGGTGCTGGCTGGCGTTGGGTTCGACGGAGGTGATCGGCACGGCCCGGGAAGCGGAAGCCGAGGCCGAACCCGCTCGGCGGCCGCCGACCGCGGTCAGTACCGGCGCCTCGTCGACGGTGCCCCAGGTGCCGCACTCCAAGCACCGGCCCACCCACTTGGCGGTGACGTGCTGGCATTCGGAGCAGCGGTATTGCGAGCGCGGATTTGCCACGCCATGACGGTATCGAGCCGGTACGACAAATCCCGGCTATGACAGGCGGTTACGCGCGCCTAGCTTTGCTGGGGCGGGTTCAACCCGGCCGAAACCGGCACCAGCACGGTGGCCTGCCCGGCCTTCTCGAAATTGAAGGTGAAGTTGTACAGGAGGCCGTTGCTGACCGGCTTGGCTAGGGTGACCGTCGCCTTGGCGGCGTTGGTGTTGGCGCCCAAGGGCCCGGGCGCCACCCTCTGTCCCTCCGGCGTCCCGATCATCAGCCTTCCGCCGGCGGGCAGGCGGCCGTCTCCGCTCAAGGCCACCGAACCGACGTCGCTGGTGATGCTCACCAACCTGTCCGGCATGTCCGGCGACTGGTTGATCGCCACCAGCACCAGATCGACCGTCCGGCCCGGCTGCACGGCTTCACCGGTCTGCGCGGCCTGCATGCGGATGTCGCGCAGCGCCACGTTGTTGAAGGTGACTTTGTTGCCGTTGATGGCGGGCTCCTGGACGGCCATCTGCGAGACCTGGCCGGCCCCGCAGCCACTCAGCAGGACCGCGAGCACCGCGACGAGGCCGACGAGCGCGGCCCGGAACGAGAGGCTGATCTCGAATCGGTTCACTCAATGCCTCCTGCTGGGCCGGTTCGACTGATGCAACTATGCACAGTAGTAGGAACGTTTCGCGCGCGGTAGCGCGGGGCGTCAGACCAGCCCGGCAGCCCATCCAGCGGGGTCTTTTGCGGCGCTCAGGGGCCGCCCTCGGGGCCGAACGGGCGCATTGGTAATGTGCGTCACTGCACGTTCTGCTCCCCCTGTCAACCCCTAATCTGCGCGTGTTGTGCCCCTGACCTGCATCGTTGCTCCACGCGCGATTGGGCGGCCGTGTTAGACTGAAGTAACGAAAGGGGCTCGAATCAGATGATCTTCAAGGTCGGCGACACCGTTGTTTACCCGCATCACGGTGCTGCGTTAGTCGAGGCGATTGAAACCCGCACCATCAAAGGGGAACAAAAGGAATATCTCGTCTTGAAGGTGGCGCAGGGAGACCTCACAGTTCGAGTACCCGCCGACAACGCTGAGTACGTCGGTGTTCGCGACGTCGTCGGGCAAGAAGGCCTCGACAAGGTGTTCCAGGTGCTGCGGGCTCCGCACACCGAAGAGCCGACCAACTGGTCGCGCCGCTACAAGGCCAATCTGGAAAAGCTGGCCTCCGGCGATGTCAACAAGGTGGCCGAGGTAGTTCGCGACCTGTGGCGTCGGGACCAGGAACGTGGCCTGTCCGCCGGCGAGAAGCGCATGCTGGCCAAGGCCCGCCAGATCCTGGTCGGCGAGTTGGCGCTGGCCGAGAGCACCGACGACGCCAAGGCGGAAACCATCCTCGACGAGGTTCTGGCCGCCGCTTCCTGAAGGCCCTGATTTTTCGGTGGTCACGGGGACGATCTCCTCGGGCACGGTTGTCGCAGTGGTCCCGGCCGCAGGGTCGGGCGAGCGACTGGGCGCCGGTGTCCCCAAGGCATTCTGCGAGGTCGACGGGCGCACCCTGTTGGACCGCGCCGTCGAGGGTTTGCTGGAATCCGGAGTCGTCGACCACGTGGTCGTGGCTGTCCCGGCGGCCCGGGTCGACGAGGCCAAGCAGGCCCTGGGGGAGCGAGCGACCGTCGTCCCCGGCGGTGCCGATCGCACCACATCGGTGAGCCTGGCGCTGGCGGCCCTCGCCGGTGAACCCGATTTCGTCCTGGTCCATGACGCCGCACGCGCCCTGACGCCGCCCGAACTGATCGTGCGCGTGGTGGACGCGTTGCGGGCCGGGCACAACGCCGTCGTGCCCGCGCTGCCCCTGCATGACACCATCAAGGCCGTGGATGCCAACGGCGTGGTCCTGGGTACGCCCGAGCGGGCCGGACTGCGCGCCGTGCAGACGCCGCAGGGCTTCGCCCGTGACTTGCTGCTGCGGGCGTACCAGCGCGCGGGAACCGCCGATTTCACCGACGACGCCTCGCTCGTCGAGCACGTCGGCGGCCAGGTCCAGGTGGTCGACGGCGACGTCCTGGCGTTCAAGATCACCACCCAGCTCGATCTGTTGCTGGCCGAAGCGGTCGTGCGCCGGTGAGCGAGCTGCCTCGGGTCGGCCTCGGGGTCGACGTGCACCCGATCGAACCCGGGCGGCCCTGCTGGCTGCTGGGTCTGCTGTTTCCCGGCGCCGACGGCTGCGCCGGCCACTCCGACGGCGACGTGGGGGCGCACGCGCTGTGCGACGCGCTGCTGTCGGCCGCGGGGCTCGGCGACATCGGGACCGTCTTCGGGGTCGACGACCCGCGCTGGAAAGGGGTCACCGGCGCCGACATGCTGCGCCACGTCGCCGATCTGGTGGCTCGGGACGGTTTTCGGGTCGGAAACGCCGCGGTGCAGCTGATCGGCAACGAGCCGAAAATCGGTCCGCGCCGGGCCGAGGCGCAGCGCGTGCTATCGGAGCTGCTGGGGGCTCCGGTCTCGGTGGCGGCGACGACGACCGACGGGCTCGGCCTGACCGGCCGCGGCGAGGGCCGCGCCGCCATCGCCACCGCGTTGGTAATCGCCGCCCGCTAAGGCGCGCGCACCTCCGGGCAACTCGGAACCACCCGGTAAGCTGGCACGTCGTGACCGATCGCGCCCGCTTGCGGCTACACGACACGGCGGCCGGTGCCGTGCGTGATTTCGTTCCGCTGCGCGAGGGCCACGTCTCCATCTACCTGTGCGGCGCCACGGTTCAGGGACTGCCGCACATCGGCCATGTCCGCAGCGGCGTGGCCTTCGACATCCTGCGCCGCTGGCTGATGGCGCGCGGCTGCGACGTCACCTTCATTCGCAACGTCACCGACATCGACGACAAGATCCTCAACAAAGCCGCCGCGGCTGACCGGCCGTGGTGGGAGTGGGCGGCCACTTACGAGCGCGCGTTCAGCGCCGCCTACGACGCCCTGGACGTCCTGCCGCCGTCGGCCGAGCCACGCGCCACCGGGCACGTCACCCAGATGGTCGAGTTGATGGACCGCCTGATCGAAACCGGCCACGCGTACCCGGCGGGCGGCGACGTCTATTTCGACGTGCTCAGCTACCCGGAGTACGGCCAGCTCTCCGGTCACAAGATCGACGACGTCCATCAGGGCGAAGGCGTGGCCACCTGCAAGCGCGATCAACGCGACTTCACGCTGTGGAAGGCCGCCAAGCCCGGCGAGCCGTCGTGGCCCACACCCTGGGGGCGCGGCCGCCCGGGCTGGCACTTGGAATGCTCCGCGATGGCCCGCACCTACCTGGGGCCGGAATTCGACATTCATTGCGGCGGGATGGACTTGGTCTTCCCGCACCACGAGAACGAGATCGCGCAGAGCCGCGCCGCCGGTGACGGATTCGCCCGCTACTGGCTACACAACGGCTGGGTCACCATGGGCGGCGAGAAGATGAGCAAGTCGCTGGGCAACGTGTTGGCCATACCGGCGTTGTTGCAGCGGGTGCGCCCGGCGGAGCTGCGCTACTACCTGGGCAGCGCGCACTACCGTTCGATGCTGGAATTCTCCGACACCGCACTGCAGGACGCGGTGAAAGCCTATGTGGGCGTTGAGGAGTTCCTGCACCGCGTCCGCGTTCGCGTCGGAGCCGTCGAGCCCGGCGAATGGACCCCGCGGTTCGCCGAGGCGCTCGACGACGACCTGGCGGTTCCGGCCGCGCTGGCCGAGGTGCACCACGCCCGGGCCGAGGGCAACCGCGCCCTCGACACCGGCGACCACGACGGCGCGTTGCAGCATGCCCGCGCGATCCGCACCATGATGGGCATCTTGGGCTGCGACCCGCTCGACGAACGCTGGGAAACCCGCGACGAGACGACGGCCGCGCTGGCCGCGGTCGAGGTGTTGGTGCGTGCCGAACTGCAGAACCGGGAAAAGGCTCGCGAGCAACGCAATTGGGCGCTCGCCGACGAGATTCGGGACCGGCTGAAGATCGCCGGCATCGAGGTCACCGACACCGCGGACGGGCCGCAGTGGGAGCTGTCGGCCCGCGAAGAAAAGCACGGCAACTAGATGGCCGGCAATTCGCGGCGCCGCGGGGCAATACGCAAAGCGGGCAGCAAGAAGGGACCCACCGTGGGTTCGGGCGGCCAGCGTCGCCGTGCGCTCGAGGGCCGCGGTCCGACACCGCCGGCGCACCTGCGTCCGAACCATCCCGCCGCCAAACGCGCCCAGTCGCCGCGGCGGCCGGCCAAGCGCGCCACCGACGAGACGGAGACGGTGCTCGGCCGCAACCCGGTGCTGGAGTGCCTGCGGGCCGGGGTGCCGGCGACCGCGCTATACGTGGCCCTGGGCACCGAGGCCGACGAGCGGGTCACCGAAAGCGTCACCCGCGCAGCGGATGCGGGCATCTCGATCCTCGAGATACCGCGTGCCGACCTGGACCGGATGACGAGCAACCACCTGCATCAGGGCATCGCACTGCAGGTGCCGCCGTACGACTACGCCCACCCCGACGACCTGTTGACCACCGCGATCAACTCACCGCCCGCCCTGCTGGTCGCGCTGGACAACATCTCCGATCCGCGCAACCTCGGTGCGATCGTGCGTTCGGTCGCGGCGTTCGGCGGCCACGGTGTGCTGATCCCGCAGCGACGCTCGGCGTCGGTGACGGCGGTGGCCTGGCGCACCAGCGCCGGGGCCGCGGCGCGGATCCCGGTGGCACGGGCCACCAATCTCACCAGGACGCTTAAGGATTGGGCCGACCGCGGCATCCGGGTGATCGGCCTGGACGCCGACGGTGACACCGTCGTCGACGACATCGACGGCGCCGACCCGCTGGTGGTGGTCGTCGGATCCGAAGGCAAAGGGCTGTCACGACTTGTGCGGCAGAACTGCGACGAGGTGGTGTCCATTCCGATGGCCGGGCACGCCGAATCGCTGAACGCCTCGGTGGCCGCCGGGGTGGTGCTCGCCGAAATCGCGCGCCAGCGCAGGGCTTAGCTCCGGTGCGCCGGTGGCCCGTGCGCCTCGGAGCCGCGCTGGCCCTACTCGTTGTGCTGGCGCCCGCGGCCGGCGCCCAAGCCCCCGAATTCGACTTGCAGGCTCATCGCGGCGGGCGCGGGGAGACCACAGAAGAGTCGTTGCGCGCCTTCGCGAAATCAATCGAATTGGGCGTCAGCACACTCGAACTCGACATCAACATAACCAGAGACGGGCAACCGCTGGTGTGGCACGATCCGACGATCGACGCCGAGAAATGCGCCGACACCGGGCCCGCCTTCCCCGGCGATCCGCAGTATCCCTACGTCGGCAAGTTGGTGCACGAACTCACCCTGAACCAGATCCGCACGCTGGACTGCGGGCGGAGGCTGGCCGAATTTCCCAATGCTGAAGTGGTGCGGGGCAACAAGATAGCCGTCCTGGCGGAGGTTTTTGCGCTGGCCGATTCCTACCATGCGGCCGTGCGCTACAACGTCGAGACGAAGGTGGCAGCCGACAAGCCCGGCACCTCGGCCGATCCCCAACAGTTCGTCGACGTGATACTGGCGGCGGTCAGGTCGGCCGGCAAGGTCGACCGGGTGGAGATCCAGAGCTTCGACTGGCGGACCCTGCCGTTGGTGCACCGGGAAGAGTCGTCGATTCCGTTGGTGGCGTTGTACAACGAGGACACCTGGGTGCCGGATTCGCCATGGCTGGCCGGGGAGAACGCCGCCGCCATCGGTGACCCGATGATCGGAGCGAAGCTGGTGGGCGCGGAGATCATCTCGCCCAGGTACCAGCTGGTCGCGGGCAAACCGTACGTCGATCGCGCGCATGCGTTGGGGCTGAAGGTGATCCCGTGGACGGTCGACGATGCGGCCGCGATGCGCGAACAGATCGCCGACGGCGTCGACGGCATCATCACCGACTTCCCGACTCGGTTGCGCGGCGTGCTCGCCGAGCTCGGGATGCCGCTACCGCCGGCCTACCACCGTGCTTAGCGTCAGGACACAGCCGTCACCGGAACGTCGGCGGGCGCGACATCGGCATCGATGGCGGGTCGGGGCCCGCGGGCGGCGCGCCAGAGCATGTTCGGGCGTAACAGCCGCGTCGCGGGGTCGACGAGCGAGGTCACTCTGATGAACTGATTCAGCGCGGCGGTGTCGCTTTCGGCCGCGGCGAGCACCCGATCGACGTATTTGTTGAACAGCCGCGCGACCAGCGGTGCGGTGCCGTGGATTTCGGGCAGGGCAAGGTCGGGGTTGGTCGATAGCTGCCAAGCCTGGCGGATTGGCGCTGCCGCCGCGCGGAAGAAGCGCCGCGCCAAATCGTCAGTACCGGCAGACAAGCAGTCGCGCAGCGCCAACGCCTCGAGCGCGGCGACCGTCATGCCCTGGCCGTAGATCGGGTTGAAGCTGCAGATCGCGTCACCGGTGACCAGCAGGCCCTCGGGGAAGCGCCGCAGCTTGTCGTAGCGGCGCCATCGACTGCACGGCGTCCGGTGCCGCACCGGTTCGCCGATGGGTTCGGCGGCTCGCACCGCGGCGAGCAGGTGGGCCGGCGCGCAGTCCGCCACGAAATCACACATCTCCGCAAGATCGAGCGACGCCGGTTCCTGGCCGGCGACCCCCATCACCGTGAGCAGCCAGGTGTCGTCCTCGCAGTGCAACAGGCCGCAACCTCTCGGCCTGCCGGGCACGATACCGATGAGGAAGCCGAGCTCCCGTGGCGCTTCCGCCGTCATGCGCAGCGCCTGGCTGGCGTAGGTCAGCTGCACGTCGACGCGATCCTCATGCGGGCGGTCGTACCCCAAGTTGTCCAGCCAGGTCGGGGTACGGGCGGCACGCCCGGTGGCATCGACGACCAACTCGGCGGGCAGCGTGGTGGGTTCGCCGGTGCGGCCGAAGACCACCCGCACTCCCGTGACGCGGTGGCGGTCGAGGGTCGACACCGGGCCCAGGATGAAGTGCTCGTCGAGCAGGGTGACGTTGGGAATCTCGCGCAGCCGCGTGCGGACGTGGTCTTCGAGGAAGGGCCGTGTCGCGCTGTAGGCGGTCAGCCCGGTTGCGCTGCCGCGGCGCGCCATCAGGTGTCCGCCCACGTTGTAGTAGAGCTCGGAGAGATCCCCGCCGTCGAAGTGGTGTGCGCCGTCGTGGACCATCTCGTCGAGGACGCCGGGGAACATCCCCTCGATCACCTGTGCTCCGCGGGCCAACAGGGCGTGCAAGTGCCGGCCCTGCGGCACGCCCCTGCGAGGGGCGTGGGCGTCGGGGAGCGGGTCACGCTCCACGACCGTCACCGTGCCGAAGAAGTCGGCTAGCGATCGCGCGGCCAGCAAACCGGCCATGCTCGCTCCCAACACCACCGCGTGACTGCCGATCTTGGTCTTCGTGTCGAACATGGCACTCCGCCTTTCTGACCGCTGGCTGACAAAAGTCATGCTCACAGCGCTCGGTGGGCGCCGATAGCGTAGTCGGGTACGCGAGTCGGGCACCGGCAGTGGACACCGGCCGGTCAAACCGCACCCGAAACGGTGGCAATCCGGCCCCCGCGGTGCCGCCGCGCGGTTATAGTCGCCGCGTGATCGGCGGCGACCTGCTGATTGGGCGCGACAGCGAGTTGGCAACCATTCGCCGCGCCCTGAGCGGCGCTGACCAGCACTCCGGGGTGTTGATCGCAGGCGCCGCCGGGGTGGGCAAGACCCGGTTGGCCCGCGAAGCGCTGCGGCGCGCCGGGGCGTCGGGCGAGCGCACCCAATGGATTGTCGGCACCCAGTCGGCCCATGCGCTGCCCCTAGGGGCGTTCATCGGCCTACTGGGCGACGGGATGTCGGATCCGCTGTCCAACGTGCGGCGCGTGATCGAATCGTTTGTGGCGCGACAACGCCGGGGCCGGGTGGTGGTGGGCGTTGACGACGCGCACCTGCTGGATGGGTTGTCCGCGCTCGTGATTCACCAGCTGGCACAGTCCGGCGGGGCCCGGCTGGTGGTCACGGTGCGCTCCGGCAGCGAAGAGCCCGATGCGGTGACGGCGCTGTGGAAGGACGGCCTGCTGACTCGCCTGGATTTGGAACCGCTTTCGGCTGCGGCGACGCGCGAGGTCATCGAGCGCGCGCTGGGCGGTCCGGTGGATGCGCGCTGCGCGGCCCGGTTCCGGCGGCTCACCGGGGGGAACACGCTGTTTCTTCGGCAGCTGCTGAGCGATCAGATGGCGGCCGGACGGGTTCGGCAAGTGGCCGGGGTGTGGATGTGGGACGGAGACGTCGCGGTCTCGGCGAGCTTGTCCGACACGGTGGGGCGCCAACTTGGTCGCCTGACGCCGCCGTTGGCGCTGGTGGTCGACACGCTCTCCCAATGCGAGCCGCTACCCGTCGACTTGTTGTGCGACTTGGTATGTCGCGAGGACCTGGTGGCGGCCGAAGCGATGGGCCTGGTGAACGTCGAACGCGCAGCCAGTGGGTTGATGGCCAGACTCGCACACCCGCTGTTCGGTGAGCTTCGCCGCGCGGGCACCGGCGAGATGTATTTGTCGAAGGTGCGGGGCCGGTTGGCGACGCGGCTTGGGCGGGACGGTGACGCCGACGTGCAAGCCACGGTGCGTCGGGCGTTGCTGAGCCTGGAGTCGGATCTGGCCCCGCAACCCGAGCTGTATCTGGAATCGGCGCGGCATGCGATGACGCTGTTGGATCTGGATCTGGCCGACCGGCTGGCCAACGCCGCGGCGCAGGCCGGGGCACCGGGGGCGTCGGGGGTGCGGGCGATGAACCTGATGCTGCTCGGCCGCGGGGAGCAGGCCGAGTTGGCGTTGCGCGCGATCACCGACGGCGATCCGCCCGATGGCCATTACTGGGCGACCCTGCGCGCGGCAAACCTGGTGTGGATGCTCGGCAGGCCGGCGGACGCCTCGGAGATCCTCGACGGCCTGGCCGCGACCCGCGAGACGCCGGCGCAGGTCGCCGAGCGTCTGGCGGTGCAGGCGTGCCTGGATGCGGTGGCCGCGCGCTGCGAGATCGCCTCCGAAAGAGCCGGGGCCGCACTGGATTCAGACACGCTGCCAGAATTCCACGCGATGATGGCGTCGCTGGCGTTGATCATGGCCATGGGGGCGTTGGGGGAGGTCGACTGCCTGGCAAGCGTGGCCGAGCAGGCGCTACGCCGGGCGACGACGTCGTTTGAGGCGTCGCACATGCGATTCTGGTTCGGCGCGGTGTACGGCCGGGCCTGCCGGTTGACAGGGCGCATCGACGAATTCGTCATCTTGGCAAAGGAAGTGGCCGACTCGGCCCGCGACATCCCGGGTCTGGCCTACGCGAACCTGGCCCTCCTGCTTGGAAACGCCGACTTGGCGCGCGGGGCCGTCGCCGACGCGGTCCGGCTGGTGCACGAAGCGCTTGCCGGGGCGCAAATACACGCCATAACAACCGGTTTAACACCGGCGAGCTATTTCGCGTTGGCCGAGGCCCACGGCAAGCTCGGGCACGCGGCCGAAGCGAACGACGCGGTCGCCGGGGCGCGGGCCTGCGTGCCCGCCGACTTTTTGTTCATGCACACCGGCTTGTCGCTGGCCGGTGGGTGGGCGCTGGCGGCAAGCGGTCGCCTGGGCGAGGCCGTGGCGACCGCACAGGCGGCCGCGCAACTCGCGCGCGACCGGGGCCAGCCGACCCACGAACTGGCCTGCCTACAAGCCGCGGCGCAATGGGGGGATACCTCGGGCGCGGCGCGGGCCCGGGCGCTGGCCGACGTGCTGTCGCTGCCGCTGGCCGAGGCCATCGCCTCGCACGCCGAGGCCCTGCGGGCCGGGAACGGCGAAGGGCTCCTGGCGGTTTCGGCCGCCTATCGCGCAATCGGCGATCGGGCCGCGGCCGCCGACGCGGCGGCGCAGGCCTCTGTTGCGTTCATCGAAGGGCAGCAGCACAAGCGCGGGCTCTATGCGTCGGCGCTGGCCCGTGAACTGGCCGAGGAATGTGGCGGTTTGTGCACGCCCGCGTTGCGGACTCCGGCGGGTCTCAAACTCTCGGGTCGCCAGCGCGATGTCATCGAACTCGTCGTGGCCGGTCTGTCCAACCGCCAGATCGCCGAGAAATTGGTGATGTCTGTGCGCACCGTGGAGGGTCATGTCTACCGGGCCTGCCAGCGGGTGGGCGCCCAGTCCCGCGAGGAACTGGCATCAATAATCCGATCGGGACCGGTGTCTGACTGACGCACGGGATATTCGAGTAGTCGAGTACTCGTGAGCACAACGGAAATCGGCCATATCGTTGCGATCCCAACGAGAAAAGGAGAGCGCGATGAAGTACGTAGTGGCTTGGACATATCGCTTGAACGGCACGGCGGCCGAGAACGACGAAAGTCTGCGACGGGGCTTGGCCGCATACTCGAAGTGGTCGCAACCGCAGACCACGATGTATCACCAGTTCGTCGGCCGCATCGACGGCGATGGTGGATTCGCGGTGGTGGAGTCCGACAACCCGGCCGATTTGGTTGAGACCACAAGCCAATTCGCCACGATCCTGGATTACCAGGTCTATCCCGTTGTGGACATCGCCGAAGCCGCGCAAGCGCTGCAGCAAGGCGTGGAATTCAGGGAGGCGATCGGCTAGATGCCGAGCACCCTGGCCGACGCCCACAGCGCGACGACCGCGACCACCAGCGACACGGGCACGGTGCACAGCCCCAGGCGGGTGTATTCCCCGACACCGGCATCCACATCGTGCTGGCGAAGCACGCGCCGCCACAACAGGTTCGACAAGGACCCGACGTAGGTCAGGTTGGGTCCGATGTTGACCCCGAGCAGGACGGCCAGAATCGCGACCGGTCCGCTTGGCGCGACCAGTGGCAGCAACACAAGGGTGGCGGGCAGGTTGTTCACGACGTTGGCCAGCACCGCGGCCACCGCGGCGATGGCGAGCAGCGCGGGCAGTGTCGAACCGGCCGGCAGCACCGCCGACATCGCCCTGTCCATGCCGTTGAGCATGACTGCCCGCACGACGACGCCCAGTGCCAGCACGAACACCAGGAACGACACGTGCGCCGAGCGCGCGATGTCCACCACCGAGGTGTGCCCACGGCTCAGGCTGCGCACGGCCAGGGCCGCGGCGCCGGCGAGCGCCACCCAGGCGGGGGCCACCCCGATGGACTGGGCGACCCCGAAGCCGGCCAGCGTCAGCCCGACCACCGCCAACACGAAAATCGGCGGCCGCGGCGCCGGCCCGGGTTGCTCAGGGTGCGGCTGCACGCGCAGGTCGGCGGCGAAAAACCAGCGGAATACCGCATACAGCGTGACCACCGCGCCCACCCACGGCAACGCCATCAACAAGGTGAACCGCGTGAACGAAAGGCCGGCGGTGTGAAACGCCAACAGGTTGGTCAGGTTGGACACCGGCAGCAGCAGGGAGGCGCCGTTGGCCAGGTGCGCGGTGGCATAGGCGTACGGCCGCACCGGGGTTCGCAGCCGGCGGACGCCCGCCAGCACGACCGGGGTCAGCAGCACCACCGCGGTGTCCAGGCTCAGGACGGCGGTGATCAGGGAGGCGATGGCGAATACCCGCAGCAGCAGGCCGCTCGACCCGACGCGGCCGCGCGTCATCGCCGCACCCGCCGCCTCGAACAGGCCCTCGTCGTCGCACAGCTTGGCCAGCACCAGCACCGCGCCCAGGAACCCGACCACCCCCGAGAGACCGGCCACCTCCTCGACCGCCTGATGCACCGATATGGCGCCCACCGCGATCAGGATGAGGGCCGCGGGGACCGCCGCCGCCGCCTCCGGCCAGCCCCTCGGGCGCACGACGGCGAAGGCCAGGACGGCAGCGAGCAGCACCAGCGCAAGTGCCAGGGTCAAGGCTTTATAACCGCTTCACGCCCAGGGGTTTTCGCGCCGCCACACCGTCGGCAGGTGCAGCGCGATACCGTCCTGTGCGGCCAACTCGTCCAGGATGCGGATCGATGCGTCCAGGTCATCGCCCGCATAGGGCAAGGCCCGCAGCGGCTTTGACAGCGGCCGGAAGAAGTCGTCCCAGTGAATGAGGATCACCCGGCGTGCCCCCACCGCGCGCACGGTCTCGGTCCAGTAGTCGACCAGGTACGGCCTCGGTTGCAGGCCCAGCTGCCCGGCACTCAGATAGACCGCTTCGGCGCGGTGGCCCGCCAGCGCGCCCTTGACGAAACCGGCGCTGCCCTGGATCAGCACCCGCCGGCCCGACGGACGGTGATGCACCAGCGTCGACCAGGCCTCCCCGCAGCGATAGGCGGACGCCCTGACCGGCGGGGTCACCGGCGCGTCGATCACGCCGGGAAACCGGTCCGGCGGGCAGTGATGCGATTCGACCAGCGTTACGTCAAAGGCGCCCAACGCAATCGGCTCGCCGCTAACGGCGACGACGAGCCGGTCCTCGGGAAGTCCGTATCCGCGCCCGACGTTGGCCGCCGACCGGCCGCCGACCAGTCGTGCCCCGGTGCGGTCGGCGACGAGCGCGGAATCCAGCACGTGGTCGATGTGGGTGTGCACCGGGATCACGGCCTCCAGCCGGGACACCTTGGCCCGGGCCAGGCAACCATCCACGCGGGCCGGCGACGGCGCCACCCTGCCGGCCGCCACCCGCGCGAGGCCCGGCCGGGAGAAGTAGCCGTCGGTCAGCAGCGCCGACGACCCGTCGTCAATGAGCAACGTCGCCACGCCCATCCACGTCACCGACAGGGCTCCGGGTTCGGCGCCGGGCGCGTCGAACCGATCCGCATACCGTCCGATGTCGGGCCGGCCGAGTTTCAGCCGCATCAGCCGAACGCCCCGATCTCGACGCCGGCGGCCGCGAGCCGGTCGCGGACGGCCGTCGCGATCTGCACCGCACCGGGCGAATCGCCGTGCACGCAGACCGATTCCACGCTGACCGCGATCGGTGTGCCGTCAACGGCGGTGACCCGGCCGGAGGCCACCATGCCCACTACGCGGTCGGCGATCGCCGCCGGGTCGTGCAGTACCGCGCCGGGTTCGCGGCGGGACACCAACTGGCCGTCCGCCCGGTAGGCGCGGTCGGCGAAGGCCTCGGCCACCGTGCGCAGGCCGCGGCGCGAGGCCTCGTCGAAGAACACCGAGCCCGCCATGCCCAGCACCGGCAGCGCCGGGTCCACCAGCCGCACCGCCTCCGCGACGGCGGCCGCCTGATCGCTGTTGGTCACGATCGTGTTATACAGCGCGCCATGGGGTTTGACGTAGGACACCGCGGAACCCGATGCGCGCGCGACCGCCTGCAGCGCGCCGATCTGATACACCACATCGGCGACCAGGTCGTCGGCGGCGATGTCGATGAAGCGCCTGCCGAAACCGGCCAGGTCGCGATAGCTCACCTGTGCCCCGATGCGGACGCCGCGCTCGGCCGCGGACCGGCAGACCCGCAACAATCCGGCTGGATCCCCGGCGTGGAACCCGCACGCCACGTTGGCGCTGGTGACGATCCGCAGCATGGCCTCGTCATCACCGAGGCGCCAGACGCCGAAGCCCTCGCCCAGGTCGGCGTTGAGGTCGATGCGGGCCACCCGCCCAGCTTATGGGGCGGCGCCAGTGCCATCCGGAGAGGCGGTCGTCTTCCCCGTCGCTACCGGGTGACGACCGCGGCCGCGATCTGTTGGGCGACGTCGACCGCGGACCCACCGGGTAGGAAGGAGCCGCAGGCGGCCACATCGATGACGACGTTGTTGCGCGCGGTCAGCGCGCGCTGGCACCGCCAGCCGTCCTCGCTGCCCACCTGCTCTTCGGACGTGCTGAGCGTGCCGCCGACCTGGTGGGAATCGGCCACCGCCCACGCGATCTCGGGCTGGCCGGCGGGATGGTCGACGAAGCGGCGGTTGGCACAGGCGGACCACCTCCTGACCGAGGCCTCGTAGAACGCGTTGGCCTGGCGGGCCGTGGGGTAGGCGATCACGGCCTGGTTGACGGAGTCGTTGCGCACCTTGGGGTTGTCGAAGCTGTCGTCCAGTCGCTCGCCGCGCACCGCGGTCCATCCGGTGTCCGCATATACGGCCTGCTGGGCGGGCCCGGCCATCGCCAGGCAGCTCTTCTCGCTGAACGTCTGGCTCGAGTCCCACATCTCCTGCGTGCGAAGCCGGATTCGCATTCCCGCCCCCAGGATGTCGTTGACCTTCCTGTCGTCGAGCAGCAGCCCGTCCAGGGTGGTGACGGTCACCGGGGCCTGCGTGAGCGGACCGCGGGTGTCCGCGGGCGCTGCGCTTCCGCCGACGACGGTGGTGCAGCCGGCCGCGAGGGCGCACACCGCCGCCTGCAGGAGGATTGGGAGTTGCCTACGCACCAGAGCCTTTCGGACGCGGGGCCCGTCTGTGCCGACAAGCTTAGGAGGCGGCTTCCTGCCGTCGTCCCAGCAGCCAGCAGAACAGATAGATCGCGAACGAAATCCCCGCGACGAAGACCGACACCGGGACACCCGGCGCCAGCGATAGCACGATGCCGCCGACGGCGGAAACCTCGGCGAAGACGACTGAGGTGACCATCGCCGCCGCCGGCGAGGCCACCACTCGGGCGGCCGCGGCGGCCGGCGTGATCAGCAACGACATCACCAGCAGCGCCCCGACGATCTGTACGGCCTGAGCGGCCACCACGCCGACCAGTGCGGCGAACACGATGCCCAGCGCGCGAACGGGCACGCCGCGGGCCGCGGCGACGTCGGGGTCGACGGTGGCGAACAACAGCGGGCGGTAGCACGTCGCGATGATGGCGATGACGAGCAGGCACACCAGCGCCAGCATGCTCAGTCCGGTGTAGCCGACGCCGACTATCTGTCCGGTGAGCAGCGCGAAGCTGGTCGCGGTCCGGCCCGGGTACAGGTAGATGAACAGCACGGCCAGGCCCAGGCCGAAGGCCAGCACCACGCCGATGACCGAGTCGCGTTCGCGGGCCCGCCGCCCCAGAACGCCGAACAGCGCGGCCGCCAAAGCGCTGCCGACCAGCGCGCCCACCCCCACCTCGACGCCGACCAGCAGTGCGAAAGCCGCTCCCGTCAACGACAATTCGCTGGAACCGTGCACGGCGAAAGACATCTGACGCATCACGATGAACGGCCCGATCAACCCGGCCACCAGCCCCAGCAGCGCGGCCGCGAGCAGGGCCTGCTGGACGAAGTCGTGGCCGAGCAGGTGGGCGGTGACGTCGAAGTCGAGCAGGTGGGCCAGGACGCCCGTGAGCCGATGGTTCACTGGTGGGCCCAGTCGGTCGGCTCGCCCACCACCACGTAGCGGTCCTTGACCTTCACCACCTGGATGTCGGCCCCATACAGCATGGACAGGGTCTCCGTGGTCATCACTTCTTCGACGGTGCCGATCCGGAATCGTCCGTCGACCAGATAGATCAACCGGTCCACGTAGGACAGGATCGGGTTGACGTCGTGGGTGACGACGATGACGGTGGTCGACGCATCGCGGCGGCGGCGGTCGATCAGGGCGGACACCAGCTTCGCGTTCGCCGGGTCCAGGGCCAGCAGCGGCTCGTCGCACAGCAGCAGCATCGGGTCGCTGACCAGCGCCTGTGCGATGCGAATCCGCTGCAGCTCGCCGCCCGACATCACCCCCACCCGGACGTCGGCCAGGTGTTCGGCGTTGACCTGTCGCAGCGCCTCGCGCACGGCCGCGCGCCGGCGGGCCCGGTCGGCGGATCTCAGGGGCATGGCGCCCCAACGGTGTCCGTCGACGCCCAGCCGAACCAGGTCGCGTCCACGCAGCATCACGTCGTGGTCCATCGGTCGGTGTTGCGGCACGTAGCCGACGCGTCCGCTGCCCGAGTTCATCGGCTTTCCGTCCACCAGCGCGACCCCGGCGGACAGCGACAGCTGGCCCAGCAGCACCTTGAGTAGTGACGTCTTGCCGCTGCCGTTGGGACCGAGGACGGCGATGAACTCGCCGCGCGACACCGACAGGTCGAGGTGATCCCACAGCACGCGGTCACCGAACGCCAGCCGGGCCCCCCGCAGCGAGACGGTATCCGGGTAGCGGTCGACGGCCGGGACCGCATCGAGGCTCACGGCTGTACTGACCGGCCGGACTGCAGCGCCGTCAGCAGCTGGTTGACCGTATTGCGCTGCCAGCTCAGGTAATCGGTCCCGTCGGGAAGGGTCTCGCTCACCTCGGTCACCGGCAGGCCCGCGCGGCGCGCGGCATCCCGCACGCCGTTGATCGCGGCGGTCGAGGTCTGGGGGTTGATCAGCACCGCCGACACCTGACGATGGTCGATCAGGTCGAGGACGAAGGCCATGTCGGCCGGCGCAGGATCTGTTTCGTTCTCGTTGGCCGCGGTGAAGGCTTGCGGGGTGCGGTTGACCAGGCCGGACGCCGCCAGCAGGTAGTACGCGACAGGTTCGGTCGTGACGACCCCGGTGCCGGGGTATGCGCTGGCGATGGCGTGTTCGGAAATGGCGATCGCGTCGGCGCCGCGGCAGAACTCGGCGGCGTTGGCGCGGTAGTCGGCGGCGTGGACCGAGTCGACTACGGCCATGCGGTCGGCGATGGCGAACGCGACCGATTTGGCGACGTCCAGGTTGTAGAAGACGTGCTCGTTGGCCTGCTCTGCCGTCCCGGCGTTTTTCAGGAACGCATAGGCGTCGATCGATTTCACGCCGGGATGCCCGGCCAGCACCTGGTCGACCCACGGGTCGTAGCCGCCGCCGTTGTAGACGACCAGGCTGGCGTCGGTGATGGCGGCCGCGTCCGATGGGCTGGCCTGGTAGGAGTGCGGGTCGGTGTCGCCGCCGGCCAGCAGGGCGTTGACCGCGACACGACGGCCGGTGATGGCGCGGGCCACGCTGCCCCATACACCGGTAGAGGCCACGACGGCGGCCGCGCGCGGATGCGCCGGGCTGCCGCAGCCGGTGGGCGCGGTGCCGGCAGCGAGCAGGACCAGCACGGCCGGCAGCCAACGCAGTGCGTTGGCGGCCGCGCTTCGTCCCCGCTTGAGCGCCATGCGCACGTCCGATGTCCTCTCGCTGGCCGACTGGCCGACACATAATACTAATGAAAATCGTTTCCATTACAAAGTGACGAGTGGAAGCCGCTTAGGCGCGTGTGCGGATTCGCTGTAGCGTCACCGACCGTGAGCCCCGCACCGCGCCGGCGTGCGACTCTGGCGTCGTTGGCGGACGAACTGAAGGTTTCGCGCACCACGATCTCGAACGCCTTCAACCGGCCGGATCAGCTCTCCTCCGACCTGCGTGAGCGCGTGCTGGCGACGGCCAAGCGGCTGGGTTACCCGGGTCCCGATCCGGTGGCGCGCTCGCTGCGCACCCGCAAGGCCGGTGCTGTCGGGCTGGTGATGGCCGAACCGCTGACCTACTTCTTCAGCGACCCGGCGGCACGGGATTTCGTCGCAGGGGTCGCCCAGTCCTGCGAAGAGCTCGGGCAGGGACTGCTGCTGGTGGCCGTCGGGCCGGGCCGCAGCATCCAGGACGGTACGGGCGCGGTGCTCGGCGCCGGTGTGGACGGCTTCGTGGTGTATTCGGTGTGCGAAGAGGATCCGTACCTGCAGGTCGTCTTGCAGCGCCGGTTGCCGGTCGTGGTCGTCGACCAGCCGAAGGGGCTCGCCGGTGTGTCCCGGGTGGGCATCGACGACCGGGCGGCGATGCGCGAGCTGGCGGACTACGTGCTCGGGCTGGGGCATCGCGAGATCGGGCTGCTGACGATGCGGCTGGGCCGGGACCGCCGGCAGGGGCTGGTGGACGCGGACCGGTTGCGGTCGCCGGCCTTCGACGTGCAGCGTGAACGCATCATCGGCGTGTGGGAGGCGATGACGGCCGCCGGCGTCGACCGCGATGCGCTGACCGTGGTGGAGAGCTACGAGCACCTGCCGGATTCCGGGGGAGCCGCCGCCAAGGTGGCGCTGGAGGCCAATCCGCGGATCACCGCGCTGATGTGCACGGCCGACATCTTGGCCCTGTCCGCCATGGATTACCTTCGCGCACATGGCATTTACGTGCCCGGGCAGATGACGGTCACCGGTTTCGACGGCGTGCCTGACGCGATCGGCCGTGGGCTGACCACCGTGTCTCAGCCGAGCCTGCAGAAGGGCCGCCGGGCCGGTGAGCTGTTGCTGAGTCCGCCGCGGTCAGGCCTGCCGGTCGCGGAGGTCCTGGCTACCGAGCTGATCCGGGGGCGCACCGCCGGTCCGCCGGCCTAGTCTGATGCGGCGACCCGTCCCCCAGCTTCGCGGGGGTACCCCCAGCGCCCGGCAACGCCGCGCTTGCGATCGCCGCCTAGTCTGATGGCGGCGACCCGCCGCGCCCGGCTAGGCCGCGCTTGCGATCGCCGCTAGCCGCCGTTCTGGTCGCCGATCAACAACCGCACGGCCAGATCCAGCCGCTTGCTGACGTCGGTGGCGGAGGCGCGCCGGGTGAGCCAGGCGAGCAGGTTGGACAGCCAGACGTCGGAGATCACCCTGGCGATGTGGTACTGGTCCTCGGTCGGTTCGCCGTCGGCCATCGCCCGGGCGAACATGGAGTCGATGAGCTTCTCAACCTGGTCGACCTCGCTGGCCGCGGAGGCGTCGGCGAAGACGTAGGCCCGCGTCATGGCCTCGGTGAGCAGGGGATTGCGCTGCATCGCGCGGTTGAGCTTGCCGACCATGAAGTTCAGCCGCTGAAACGGCGTGCCCCCGGCGACCGACGAGCGGTCGGTCTTGGCGTCGATGCGGCTGAATTCGCGGCCCAGGGCCGACACCAGCAGGTGCACCTTCGAGGGGAAATATCGGTACAGCGTCCCCACCGCCACATCGGCGCGGTCGGCGACCGCGCGCATCTGGACCGCCTCGTAGCCGCCCTTGGACGCGATGGCCATGGTGGCGTCCAGGATCCGCTTGCGGCGTTCCCGCTGTGCCTCCGAGCCGAGTTCGGACTCCGCCAATACCGCCACGTTCATGACCTCGCGCGGTTGCGAGTCAGAAGCGCGGCTCGCGTTGGCCCGCGAGTTGGCACCGGCTGGCATATGACGGGTTGCTCCTGTTCCTGGCGGCTCGCTTGCAAACGATACGCATGCTGAGTGTGAATTTCCCACCTCCGTACCGCCGGGACAGCCGCGTGTGCTGCTGTGATGGCGTTCGACTTGACGGTCGATCGCTGGCACTATTAGAACACGTTCTAGTCTGCGACGAGGCGGGTTGCGCAGCGACCCGAGACACGCAGGAGAATCGAGAGCTAGGGGTCGTAGGCCCCAACGTCACGTCGAGTCGAAGGACGCGGAGGTCCCGAGGGTGGTAGCGACCGTCACAGACGAGCAGTTCGCCGCGCGTGCGCTGGTGCGCGACTGGGCCCGCAATTCGGCGGCGGGGCCCGGCGGGACCACCGCGATTCGCGAGGTCGAGCAGGGCGACCCCGACGCGTGGCGCCCGGTGTTCGCCCGCCTCGCCGAGCTGGGCATTTTCGGTGTCGCGATCGCGGAGCAGCACGGCGGCGCGGGTGGCAGCGTCGAGGACCTGTGCGCGATGGTGGAGGAGGCGGCCAAGGCGCTGGTGCCCGGGCCGGTGGCGACCACGGCGCTGGCAACGCTCGTCGTCTCCGACCCCGAACTGCTGGCGCAACTGGCCGCCGGCGAACGCTTCGCCGGGCTGGCGCTGGACGGGGATGCGCAGTTCGACAGCGAGACCTCGCGGGCATCGGGCGTGCTGCCATTGGTGTTGGGTGCCGCCGGCGGGGGCGTCCTGTTGCTGCCGGCCGGCGGGACCTGGCTGCTGGTCGACTCCGAGAGCGACGGCGTGCAGATCGAGACGCTGGACGCCACCGACTTCTCCCGGCCGTTGGCCCGGGTGGTGCTGACGTCGGCGCCGGCGACCAAGATCACGGCGTCGCCCCAGCGCGTCGAGGAGCTGGCGGCGACCGTGCTGGCGGCCGAGGCGGCGGGCGTGACCCGGTGGTCGCTGGACACCGCCGTCGACTACGCCAAGGTCCGCGAGCAGTTCGGCAAGCCGATCGGCAGTTTCCAGGCCGTCAAGCATTTGTGCGCGGAGATGCTGTGTCGCGCCGAGCAGTCGGAGGTGGCGGCCGCCGACGCCGCCCGCGCCGCCGCGGATAGCGATGCTGACCAGCTTTCGATCGCGGCCGCTTTGGCGGCGAGCATCGGCATCGCCGCCGCGAAAGCCAACGTCAAGGACTGCATCCAGGTGCTCGGCGGCATCGGCTGCACCTGGGAACACGACGCGCACCTGTACCTGAGACGGGCGCACGCCATCGGTAGCTTCCTCGGCGGCGCCGAGCGCTGGTTGCGCCGCGTCACCGAACTGACGCAGGGCGGTGTGCGGCGGCGCCTGGGGATCGACCTCACCGAGGTTGAGGGCCAGCGTACGGAGATCGCCGCCGCCATCGCCGAAATCGCCGCGCTGCCGGAAGAGAAGCGGCAGGCGGCGCTCGCCGAGGCCGGGCTGCAGGCGCCGCACTGGCCGGAGCCGCACGGGCGTGCCGCGTCGCCGGCCGAGCAGTTGCTGATCGATCAGGAGATGGCGGCGGCGGGCACGGTGCGCCCGGACCTGGTGATCGGCTGGTGGGCGGCGCCGACCATCCTCGAGCACGGCACGCCGGAGCAGATCGAGCGCTTCGTGCCGGGCACCCTGCGCGGTGAATTCCTTTGGTGCCAACTGTTTTCCGAGCCGGGGGCCGGCTCCGACCTGGCGTCGCTGCGCACCAAGGCGGTGCGCGGTGACGGCGGCTGGCTGCTCACCGGGCAGAAGGTGTGGACGTCGGCGGCGCACAAGGCGCGGTGGGGTGTCTGCCTGGCGCGCACCGACCCCGACGCGCCGAAGCACAAGGGCATCACCTACTTCCTGGTGGACATGAAGTCACCGGGCATCGAGATCCGCCCGCTGCGGGAGATCACCGGCGACTCATTGTTCAACGAGGTCTTCCTGGACAACGTGTTCGTCCCCGATGAGATGGTGGTCGGCGAGGTGAACGACGGCTGGCGGCTGGCCCGGACGACGCTGGCCAACGAGCGGATCGCGATGGCCACCGGCACCGCGCTGGGCAACCCGATGGAGGAGCTGCTCAAGGTGCTGGCGGAGCTGGATCTCGATGCCGCGCAGCAGGATCGGCTCGGCCGGTTGATCGTCATCGCCCAAACCGGCGCGCTGCTGGACCAGCGGATCGCCCAGCTCGCCGTGGGCGGGCAGGACCCGGGGGCGCAGTCCAGCGTCCGCAAGCTCATCGGGGTGCGCTACCGGCAGGCGCTGGCCGAGTACATGATGGACGTTTCCGAGGGCGGCGGGCTGGTCCGCGACCACGCGGTGTACGACTTCCTCAATACCCGCTGCCTCACCATCGCCGGTGGCACCGAGCAGATCCTGCTCACCGTGGCCGCCGAGCGGCTCCTCGGGCTACCTCGCTGACGCGCTATAAGCGGCTCTAGGAAAACGTGGTCTGGGCGCAGGTGCTGGGGGAGGTGATGTTGACCCCGGGGTAGACCACCTGGATGTGGGTGCAGACGATGACGTTGTTGTCGGTCTTGGGCTGACCCGTCTGCCAATCGGTGGAGTCGATGCGGCCGGTCGTCTGGTACTTGTCCGGCGGGCCCTCACCGAAGTAGACGGTGGTGATCTCGTCGGACCCCATCGACTTCATCACCCGCTCGTGCTCACCGGTGGCGTGCGCGTCCAGGTAGGCCAGCCGGTTCGACGATCGGATCTCCGTGGTCTGGCGGGCCCACAGGCCGGACGGGAAGCCGGTCACCCCGTCGGGCGTCAGCATGTCCGCGCCGGCGGTGAAGTCGCAGTGGCCGTCGGACTTGAAGCAATTCAGGATGGTGCGCGTCTCCAGCTGGTTGGGGCCGTCCAGCGGGAACAACGTGGTCGCGGTGTTGCTGGCCGCGCCGGCGACCGGGCCCGGCAGGAACGTCAGCGCCGATCCGACCACCGCAAACCCGGTTATCAGCCGCTTCATGCTGTTCCCCTCTCGGTTCGCCAACCCTAGCGGTGAACCTAACCCCGCCACTACTCGTCGTAGGTGACTTCTACCGAATCAGATTCCGGGTGAGATTGACAGGCCAGAATCAGGCCGTCGTCGAGGTCCTGCTGCTCGAGCACGTCGTTGACCTCCATGCTCACCTTGCCGCTGCGCAAGGTGCACGCGCACGCGCCGCAGTGGCCCTCGCGGCAGGAGAACGGCGCATCCAAACCTTTCGCGAGCAACACATCGAGCAGCTTGGCGTTGCGCGGCCACGACACGGTGTGCGTTTCACCGTCCAGCTGCACCACGGCGGTGGCCGGCGGCTGGTCGCCCGGGGCGGTGTCGTCGATCTTCACCGCCGCGAACGGGTCGGAGTCCAGCGACTTGAACACCTCGATATGTACTTGCTGCGCAGGCACTTTCAGTGATTCCAGCGCTTCGCGGGCGGCATCCATGAAAGGGCCGGGCCCGCAGATGTACACGGGGCGATCGGTATAGGGGGCGGCGAGCTTCGCCAGCGCGGTCACGCTCGGCATGCCCTGCACCGATTCCAGCCAGTGCACCACCGTGAGCCGGTCGGGATATTTGGCCGACAGCTCGCGCAGCGCGTCGGAGAAGATCACCGACCGGTCATCGCGATTGGCGTAGAGCAGCGTCACCTGGCCGCTGCCCTCGGCGAGGGCCGACTTGCAGATCGACATGATCGGGGTGATCCCGCTGCCCGCGGCCATCAACAGGAAGTCGTCGTCGAGCGTCTTGGGCACGAAGTTGCCCGACGGCGCCAGCACGTGGATCCGCATGCCCGCCCGCGCGTGCTCGCACAGCCAGTTCGACGCGTATCCGTCGGCGGTCCGTTTGATGGTGACGGTCAGCGCGTCGTCGGTGAACGGCGAACTGCACAGCGAGTAGCAGCGGGCCACCGATCCGGTGCGCTCGCTGGGAACGCGCAACGTCAAGAACTGGCCCGGTGCGTAGCGCAGCCGCTCGGGCGGGATGTCGGGATCGCCCGGCTCGTCGGGCACCGCGAACACCAGCGACCGCGCGTCATCCGTTTCGGCGACGACCTCGGCGATCTGCAGTTCAAGGACGTGGTCGCCGAGCGGCTCGTCGAGATTGGCCTCGGCCAAGACCCAATCCTCCCTCTCGTTACAACTAGAACATGTTACAGAAAAGCGGATTCGTATCGCTACCAGCCGCAGGAATACCCTGCTCGACACAAATCGGAACGTGTTCTAGTCTCTGGTGTAAGTCCGCTGAGTAAGTTTGGCCCAGGAGGCAAACCTAGTGACGTCCATTCAACAACGCGACGCGCAGTCGGTTTTGGCTGGCATCGATGATCTGCTGCCCCGGATTCGGGAGCGCGCTCAGGCGACGGAGGATTTGCGGCGGCTGCCCGACGAGACCGTTCAGGATCTGCAGGACGTCGGCTTCTTCACCCTGCTCCAGCCCGAACAGTGGGGTGGACTGCAATGCGATCCCGCCCTGTTCTACGAGGCGGTGCGGCGGCTGGCCAGCGCGTGCGGCTCCACCGGCTGGGTGAGCTCCATCATCGGCGTGCACAACTGGCACCTGGCGCTGTTCGACCAGCAGGCCCAGGAGGAAGTCTGGAGCGACGACCCGAACGTGCGGGTCTCGTCGTCGTACGCGCCGATGGGCGCGGGCGTGGTGACCGACGGCGGATATCTGGTCAACGGTTCCTGGAACTGGTCGTCGGGATGTGACCACGCCACATGGGCCTTCCTCGGCGGTCCGGTGATCAAGGACGGCCGTCCGGTCGACTTCGGCAGCTTCCTGATCCCGCGCAGCGAGTACCGCATCGACGACGTGTGGCATGTCGTCGGCTTGCGCGGCACCGGCAGCAACACGGTGGTCGTCAAGGACGTCTTCGTGCCCCGGCACCGGTTCCTGTCCTATAAGGCGATGAACGACGGCACTGCCGGCGGGTACCAGACGAACACCGCCCCAGTTTACAAGATGCCTTGGGGCACAATGCACCCCACCACCATCTCCGCGCCGATCGTCGGCATGGCCTACGGCGCGTACGACGCGCACGTGGAGCACCAGGGCAAGCGGGTGCGCGCGGCGTTCGCCGGGGAGAAGGCCAAGGACGATCCGTTCGCCAAGGTGCGCATCGCCGAGGCGGCCAGCGACATCGACGCGGCCTGGCGCCAGTTGAGCGGCAACGTCGCCGACGAGTACGCGTTGTTGTCCGCGGGCAAGGAGATCCCGTTCGAGCTGCGCGCCCGCGCCCGCCGCGACCAGGTGCGGGCGACCGGACGTGCGATCGCTTCCATCGACCGGCTGTTCGAGGCTTCCGGCGCCACCGCCCTGGGCAACGACCAACCGGTGCAACGGTTCTGGCGCGACGCGCACGCCGGCAGGGTGCACGCCGCCAACGATCCCGAGCGGGCTTACCAGATCTTCGGGAACAACGAGTTCGGGTTGCCGCCGGGCGACACGATGGTCTAGCCGTGCGCGCCGGCGACGATGCAGAGCGAAGCGATGAGGAGGAGCGGCGCTGAATGACGGCTACCGAAGAGCTGACGTTCGAGTCCACCTCGCGCTTTGTCGATGTCGATGTCGACGGACCGCTGAAGCTGCACTACCACGAGGCCGGGGTCGGCAACGACCAAACGGTGGTGCTGCTGCACGGCGGTGGTCCCGGCGCTGCGAGCTGGACGAACTTCTCGCGCAACATTCCAGTGCTGGCGCAGCGGTTCCATGTGCTGGCCGTCGATCAGCCCGGCTACGGGCTTTCGGACAAGCGCGCCGAGCACGGCCAGTTCAACCACTACGCCGCGCGGGCGCTCAAGGGGCTATTCGACCAGCTCGGGCTGGGACGCGTTCCGCTGGTGGGGAATTCGCTGGGCGGGGGCACCGCCGTGCGGTTCGCCCTCGACTATCCCGATCGGGCCGGCCGACTGGTGTTGATGGGGCCCGGCGGGCTGAGCATCAACCTGTTCGCCCCGGATCCGACCGAGGGCGTCAAGCGGCTGGGGAAGTTCTCCGTCGAACCCACTCGGGAAAATCTCGAGGCGTTCCTGCGGGTCATGGTCTATGACCAGAAGCTCATCACGCCGGAGCTGATCGACGAGCGGTTCGCGCTGGCCAGCACGCCGGAATCACTGACGGCGACCCGGGCGATGGGAATGTCGTTCGCGGGGGCCGACTTCGAGCTCGGGATGATGTGGCGCGAGGTGCACCGGCTGCGCCAGCCCGTGCTGTTGATCTGGGGTCGCGAGGACCGGGTGAACCCGCTGGACGGTGCGCTGGTCGCACTGAAGACCATTCCGCGTGCGCAGCTCCACGTTTTCGGGCAGTGTGGACATTGGGCGCAGGTGGAGAAGTTCGACGAGTTCAACAAGTTGACCGTTGATTTCCTGGGAGGTGCGTGATGAGCATCCGATCGCTGGGCTATCTACGCATCGAGGCCACCGACATGGCGGCCTGGCGTGAGTACGGCCTGAAGGTACTCGGCATGGTCGAGGGCAGCGGCGCAGAAGAGGGCGCGCTCTACCTGCGCATGGACGATTTCCCGGCCCGGTTGGTGATCGTGCCCGGCGAGCGCGACCACCTCATGGAGGCCGGCTGGGAATGCGCCAATGCCGAAGGGCTGCAAGAGATCCGGAACCGGCTCGACGTCGAGGGCGTACCCTACAAGGAGGCCACCGCCGCCGAGCTGGCGGATCGCCGCGTCGTCGAGATGATCCGGTTCGCCGACCCGTCCGGCAACTGCCTGGAGGTCTTCCACGGCGTCGCGCTGGAGCACCGCCGCGTGGTCAGCCCGTACGGGCACAAGTTCGTCACCAGCGAGCAGGGCTTGGGCCACGTGGTGTTGTCCACCCGCGATGACGACGAGGCCCTGCACTTCTACCGTGACGTGCTCGGCTTCAAGCTGCGCGACTCCATGCGGATGCCGCCGCAATTGGTCGGCCGACCGGCCGACGGTGCGCCCGCGTGGCTGCGGTTCTTCGGTTGCAACCCGCGTCACCACAGCCTGGCCTTCCTGCCGCTGCCGACGCCGAGCGGCATCGTGCACCTGATGATGGAGGTCGAGAACTCCGACGACGTCGGGCTCTGCCTGGACCGCGCGTTGCGCCGCAAGGTACCCATGTCGGCCACGCTTGGCCGGCACGTCAACGACCTGATGCTGTCCTTCTACATGAAGACACCCGGCGGCTTCGACATCGAATTCGGCTGCGAGGGAAGGCAAGTCGAGGATAACGATTGGGTCGCCCGGGAGAGCACGGCCGTCAGCCTGTGGGGCCACGACTTCACGGTCGGCGCCCGCGGATAGTCATGTCTGCGCCGATCGATCCGCGGTCCTTCCGGCAGGTGCTGGGTCAGTTCTGCACCGGCATCACCATCATCACCACGGTGCACGACGACGTCCCTATCGGCTTCGCCTGCCAATCGTTCGCGGCGCTGTCGCTGGACCCGCCGTTGGTGTTGTTCTGCCCCACCAAGGTGTCGCGATCCTGGCAGGCCATCGAGGCCAGCGGCCGGTTCTGCGTCAACGTGCTGACCGAGAAGCAGAAGCACGTTTCAGCGCGATTCGGATCGAAGGAGCCCGACAAGTTCGCCGGAATCGACTGGCACGCTTCCGAACTCGGCTCACCGGTCATTGACGGGTCGCTGGCCTACATCGACTGCACGGTGGCGTCGGTGCACGATGGCGGCGACCACTTCGTCGTGTTCGGCGCGGTCCAGTCGCTGTCGGAGGCACCCAAGATCAAGCCGCGCCCGCTGTTGTTCTATCGCGGCGAATACACCGGGATCGAACCGGACAAGACCACACCGGCCCAGTGGCGCGACGACCTCGAAGCGTTCCTCACCGCCACCACCCAGGACACCTGGCTCTAGAGCTCAGCCGGGCGTCCCGCGGTAGGTCTCGTGCCCGACGGTCTCGGCGTCGGTCGTCGGCTCGTGCGACTCCGAGGACCGCACCGCATTGGGATCGTCGTGCTCACCCGCTGGCTTCGCGGCGGCCTCCGGGTGCAGTTCATCGGCGCGCTTGAACTGCTCCTGCAGTTGTTCGCGCGACGCCGCGACCTCGCTCTGATGGTTGGCCGCTCGCTCCTGCAGCCGGGCGGCTTCGGCCGCTTTGGCCTCCGCCTCGGCCTGGGCGGCGCGGGCCTTGGCGGCCGTTTCCTGGGCAAGGGCTTCGCGCCGCTCGACCTTTGCCGTCTCCAGCTTGGCCTGCTCGCGGATCTCTTCGGCCTGCCGCTGCCGTCGGCGGCGCCGCATTCTGCTCAGTGCGACGACGACAACGAGAATCACCAAGACCGCCGCGGCGGCGACCACGATCCAGATAGCGGTGCTATTCATCATGGGCTCCCATCAGGTCGGTTTTCGCCTGGCGCGAGGCGCCGGCTCGTAGTGGAATCCCCGTATCTGGCGCAAGTAAAACAATGGGGCGGGATCGGCGACTCTGGCCAGGTGACCTTGGCCTCTACTCGGTCGCCGCGGACGCCGAAATCATGAGACCGCGTAAGCCGAGGGCTACTGGCAGGTGAGGTCGATGGCAGGTCGCTGTGACACGCTGCGTTTCGCGTACTGGGCCGGAGCCGTGGTGGATGCCGTGATGGTGGTGCCACTGCTGGTGCCGCGCGTGGCCGCCGCGATGTTGGGTCTCCACGGGTTCACCCCGGCACCCGATTACCGCTACGCTGCCGCGCTGTGTGCGGCATTGATGGCTGGATGGACGGCGCTGCTCGTGTGGGCCGGTCGTGCACCTGTCGAGCGGCGAGGGGTATTGCTGCTCACGGTGTGCCCGGTGCTCGTGGGGCTCGCGGCCGCGGGGGGTTATGCGATCAGCAGCGGGCTGGTTCGGGTCGGCTTTATGGCGCCCATGCTGGCCGTCCAGTTGGGTCTTGCGGTGCTGTTCCTCAGTGCCTACCGGCGCGCCCGTTTCCTCGCGGATGAGGCGGATCGTCGGGGGTGATCCGGAAGACCGGGTAGTGGGCGGCGATCCGCTCGAATTCCGTCAGCGGAGCGTCGCTGCAAAGCGGAATGTGTGGGCGCGCTCCGGGCGCCACCGCGACGTAGCGGCGCAAGATGGGTGCGCGGTCGTCGGTGGCGACCTCGAGCAGGTGCACGGGCACGGCGTGCCTGCGGCGCATGACCGCACGCCCGCCCGCCGCGCGAACATTGCGCACCCAGTTCGCGTCATCGCCCAGCATCGATACCAGGTAGCGCTCGCCATCGTGACCGACCACGACCACGGGGACCGAGACCACTCGTCCGGACCGCCGTCCCAGCACCTCGAGCGTCATCGCCCGCGCCGGTGACAGGACACCCGCTGAATACTGCAGCGCGGAAAGCCGATTCATCACTCTGGCCGGAAATCCCGGTCTCCCACCGCGATACATCCACCGCTTGGCGGCATACAGCCAGTCGACAACCCGTCGCCGATTCATCGTCGCGCGCTCACGGGGCAGGCCCTACATGAAGTCCAGCGCCTCCACGGTCGCGATCGGGCCCTCGTGGGTCGGCCGGTTCGCGCCGCCGATGCAGTAGACGGTGTTCCCGACCGTCGCCACCACCTCGGCGTGGCGTGCGGTCGGCATCGGCGGCAGGGTGCTCCACTTCGCGTCGGCGATGTCGTACATCTCGACGACGTTCAGCACCATCGTCGGTTCCTCGCCGCCGACGACCACGATGCGGCTGTCGATGTAGGTCGCGCCGTAGCTCCCGCGCGGGGTCGGCATGCCCACCAGCTTGGTCCAGTTGCCCGATTGCGGATCGAACCGCTCGTTGGCCGCGGAGTTCTTGTCGGCGGAGAGGAACCTACCGCCGATCGCGTACACGTAGGTGCCATCCGACACCGCGGCCAGATGTTCGCGCGGTGTCGGCATGTCGGCCGCGTCGTTCCACGAACTGCCGTCGAAGACCTCGGTCTGCGGAACAACCTGTTTGGCGTTCTGGCCACCCACCGCGACGAGCTTGTCACCCACCACCGCCGCGGCCGGCGCCGCACGCGCGTGCGTCAGATGCGGCAGCTCAACCCAAGAGCCGCCGCGCAGCGCGAACACCTTGTCGGATGCGTTGGCCAGCTGATCGCTGGCACCGCCGAGCACCACCACCTCGCCGCGGTAGGCCGCCGCCGCCGCGTGATGCAGCGGGATCGGCAGGGGCGGCCCGGTCTCCCAGGCGCCGGTGTGCGGGTCGTAGCTCTCCACGGTCTGCAGTGCGACGCCGTTCCGCAGGCCGCCAACGATCCAGATCTTGTCGTTGACCACGGCCCATGCCGTCATCAGCCGGGGCGTCGGCGCGTCCGGCAGTGACCGCCACTGCGACGCCGGCTGGATCCGGCGGGCCGGCAGCTTCAGCGCTTCGGCCGACGACGTCAGCTGGCCGTCGCCGACGGCGGTCGACCCGCCGATCGCGTACACGGACTTCTCCACCGCGTCGACGGCCATGCCGTGCCGCGCGGTCGTCATGTCGGGCAGGGCGGACCACGCCTTTGTCATCAGGTCGAAGGCGGCGACGCTCTTGAGAAGTCGTCCGGCCGAAACGCCGCCGACCGCGACCAGGCGCCCGTCGACGATCGCCGCGCCGAGGTCGCTGCGCGGCTCGCTCAGCGCGGGCAACGGCGTCCACGTCTTCGCGGCCGGATCGTACGCCTCGACCGTCGCCAGATCCGTGGAGCCGCTGGCACCGCCCACGGTGTACACCAGCTTCCCGTCCGAGGCCGCGGCCAGCATCTGACGCGGCGTCGGGATGGGCGCGCCGAGGGTCCAGGCGTTGCCATCGAACACCTCGGTCGTGTTCAGCAGCGCGCCGCTTGCGTCGACGCCGCCCGTGACGACCAGCCGGTCGCCGACCACGGCCGCCGCCGCGGCCGCCCGGGGCTGCAACAGGTGCGGAAGCTCGACCCAGCGGCTGTTGATGATCCGCCAAACCTGGTCGCTCGCAACGTTTTTGCCGCCCTCGGACTTCCAGCCGCCGAGCACCACCGGGTTGCCCTGCCAGGTGACCGCCATCGCGTGCGCAACGGGGACCGGCAGGTCGTCGCCGACCTTCCAGCTGTCGATGACAGGGTCGTAGCCCTCCTGCAGTCCGGTCAGGCCACCGTCGCTGCGGATGCCGCCGAAGATCCAGATGGTGCCGTCGGCCTGCGTGGTGGCCGCCGCGTCCCGCGAAATGCGCGCGTTGGTGATCGGTTTCCATTGCATGGGCGGCTGCGCGGTCGGCTGGCCCGACGTCCCTTTCGACCCGGCGTTGTTGTCCGGCGAAAGCGCGAAAATGACGCCGCCGATGACCAACAGCACGACCGCGGCGACCGCTCCGGCCACCAGCGCGATGCGGTTCCGCTTCTTCCCCGGCTCCGCGAACCACGCGGCGGCCCGGTCCGTGGGACCGCGCGGCGGGCCCTGGGCGCCGCCGTTTCGGCCCGACGGCGGGGCAGCGTTGGGTGGCCGCACCTTCGGTTGCGTCGCCGACCCCTGTCCGCCACGCAGCAAGCTCGCCAGCTCAGCGGGTGCCGACTGCGGAAGGGCCGCCGTTTCCAGCGCATGTTCGTGCCCGAGCGGGGCGCTGATCGCGGAGGTCGGGTCGTCGTGCCCTCTCGGCCCACGCGTCGGTGCGGGCATGCTCGACGTGTTGGGGAGGGGCGGGTGCGCCACCTCGCTGTGGCCGCCGGGCGGGACGGGCGCGGCATATGGGGCATCCGCCGCCACGGCCGAGGGCCGTCCGGTGATGGCCATCGCGTCGGGTTTCAGCCCGTTGCGGCGCTGGGCGGCCTGTAGCTCGCGGCCGAACTCCTCGGCCGAGGCGGGCCGCTCGGCGGGGTCGATCGACATCGCCCTCTCGATCGCCGTGCACACCGCGTCCGGGATGCCGTCGGGCCGCATGTCCGGGATCCCGGCGGTGCTGATGCGCAGATACTGCGCGATCAGGTCCTCGCCCTTCTTGCGCTCGTGCGCGGCGTTGCCCGCGATGAGCGCATACAGCGTGGCCCCAAGCGAATACATGTCGGACGCGATCGTCGCCGGGTTGCCCGTCATGACCTCCGGCGCGGTGAAATCGATCGTCCCGGAGAAGAACCCGGTCGCGGTCTCATACCCGCCTTCGATGTGGGCGATGCCGAAATCGCTTAGTTGCGGCTCGCCGTAGTCATTGACGAGGATGTTGGCCGGCTTGATATCGCGGTGCAAGGTCCCGGTCCGGTGCGCGGTTTCCAGTGCGCCGCAGAGCTTTACGCCGATGTGCAACGCCTCGGGCCAGGCGACCGGCCCTTCCCGGCGGAGCCGGACCGCCAGTGAGTCCGCCGAGTGATAGGGCATCACGATGTAGGGCTTGCCGCTCGGGGTCACGCCGACCCGCAGGATGTTGACGATGTTCGGATGGCCGGATAGCCCGCCCATCGCGTAGCCCTCGCGCAGGAACCGTTCTCTGCTGTCGTCGTCGATGTGGGATGGCAGCACCTTCACCGCGACGCTTCGCCCGAGCGCGGTCTCATAGCAGCAGTAGATGACCCCCGCTCCGCCGCGGGCTACCTGGCGCGCATCCTCGAACCCCGCGGCCGCCAGCTCCGCGGTGATGCCGCTCGGTACCGGTGCGACATTGTCGGAATGGGGCTCTTCAGGCATTTGCTGGCGCTCAACCCTCCGCGAAATATGTGATAGGCGAGCTCAAGGTTAAACGCTCAGCACCTCGCCGGTGCCTCTTTCGGCAACCTTCGTTCACCCGGCCGCGGGCCCGGGCCGGGAGAGTTAGCCGACGACGCGCGTCGGTCGCGCTCAGGCGTCGATGGTCGGCGGGCCCTGATGGGGCCGTTGCAGCTCTGCGAATTCCGGAACGCCAGCGATGGTGAGCACGGCCTCCAGCAAGCGAATACCGTCCTGCGTGTTCGGTGTTCGGGTCAGGACGGGGCCGGAGAACGCGTGGCCGTCGATCGCGATGATCGGGCTGCCGGCCTCGTCGCCCAAGGCGTCTTGGCTGGCTTGGTGCGCCCGCTTGACCGCGTCGTCGAAGCCGCTGTCGTCGAGGGCTTCGGCAAGCCTCTCTTCGAGGCCGTTCTCGGCGAGGGCTTCCCGGATTCCTGCTGCGGTGAGGTCCTCCTGCCGCACATGGATCCGGCGACCGATCGAGTCGTAGAGGCCCGCAAACGCGTCCGGTCCTCGCTCGGCGACGGCCGCGGCGAACAGGCGTCCCAGCCGTGTCGACCGCTCCATCATGCGTTGCTGTTTGGCGTCCTTGTCCTGGCCCTCGTTGAGCACCGCCAGGCTCATCTGCCGCAGGGCGACCGGTGTGTGCGTCGATTGTGCGGCGTCGCGCAGCCAGCGCGCTGTCACCCAGGAGAAAGGACAGACGGGATCGAGATAGAGGTCGACGTCGGGCACGGGTTCCTCCTTCGGACCAAGGCTTGGGGCTAGGGACGGCATACCCGCTACCGGCCGTCGCACGCCTGCCGGTGGCGTTGGCAGCAGAATGGCCGTATGACGCTGGAGCTGGGCGAGTACTTCGATCGCATCGGTTATGGCGGTGCCGCGGCGCCCAACCTCGACGTATTGCGGGCCTTGGTGAGCGCGCACACCAAAGCGATTCCATTCGAAAACCTCGATCCGCTGCTGGGTGTGCCCGTCGACGACCTGAGCCCGGGCGCCCTCGCCGGCAAGCTGGTTCGGCGGGGCCGGGGTGGCTACTGCTACGAGCAGAACGGCTTGATGGGTTACGTGCTGACCGAGTTGGGCTTCCGCGTGCGGCGCCTGGCCGGCCGGGTGGTGTGGATGCGGCCGCTCGACGCGCCGTCACCGCCGCAGACGCACACCGTGTTGGCGGTGACGTTCCCCGGCTCCCACGCTTCGTACCTCGTCGACGTGGGCTTCGGTGGCCAGACACCCACCTCGCCACTGCGCATCGAGACCGGCAGCGTGCAGCAGACGACGCACGAGCCTTACCGGCTGGAGGACCGCGGCGACGGCCTGGTCTTGCAGGCCCAGGTCCGCGGCGAGTGGCAACCGCTCTACGAGTTCAGCTCCCGGACCGCGCCGGACGTCGACCTGCAAGTGGGCAGCTGGTTCGTCTCGACGCATCCCTCGTCGCACTTCGTCACCGGTCTGACGGCCGCGCGCGTCACCGACGACGCCCGACTGAACCTGGCCGGTCGGAACCTGGCCATCCATCGCGCCGACGCCAGCGAGAAGATCCGCCTGGACGACGCGGCGGCGGTGGTGGATACCCTCATCGGCCGGTTCGGCATCAACGTGTCTGACGTCGGCGACCGCGGTGCCCTCGAGGCTCGCCTGGACAAGATCCTGGACGCCTAGAGCCAGGGGCCGATCCGCCGCAGCGCCTCTTCGATGTCGCCGGTCGGCCCGGCGAACGACAACCGGACGAATGAGTTGCCGTGCGTGGTGTCGAAATCGATCCCCGGCGCGATGGCAACCCCGGTGTCGTCCAACAGTTTCGAGCAGAACGCGATCGAGTCGTTGGTGCGGTCCGACACGTCGGCGTACACGTAGAACGCGCCGTCAGTGGGCGCGAGGCGGTCGATGCCGATCTGGCGCAGCCCATCGAGCAGCAGCGTGCGGTTGGTCGCGTAGTGGTGCAGGTTGCCGTCGGCCTCGGCGATCGCCTCGGGGGTGAAGGCCGCCACCCCGGCGAGTTGCGACAGCACCGGCGGGCAGATGGTGAAGTTGCCGGTCAGGCGGTCCACCGCTCGCAGCAGCGCCGGTGGCACCAGCATCCAGCCCAGCCGCCAACCGGTCATCGCCCAGTATTTCGAAAAGCTGTTGACCACCACGGCGTCTCGTGATGTCTGCCAGGCGCAACTGGTCTGCGGCGCCCCCTCGTAGACCAGGCCGTGGTAAACCTCGTCGCTGATCAGTCGCACCCCGGACGTCTCGCACCACGAAGCTATGGCGGCCAACTCGGACGGCGCTATCACGGTTCCGGTGGGATTGGCCGGGCTGGCGACGATCACGCCGTGGGGCGGCGGGTCGAGTTCGGCGAGCATCTGCACGGTGGGCTGGAAGCGGGTCTGCGGCCCGCAGGGGATTTCGACCACCTCGCATCCCAACGCGGACAGGATGTTTCGGTAGCACGGGTAGCCAGGACTGGCCAGCGCCACCCGGTCACCGGCGTCGAAGCACGCCAGAAACGCGAGCAGGAATCCGCCGGAAGAACCGGTGGTGACCACCACGTCGTCGGGTTCGACCCGAAGCCCGTGCTGGCGTTGGTAATCCGCCGCTATCGCCGCGCGCAGCTCGGGGGTTCCCAGCGTCACGGTGTAACCGAGCTCGTTGAGGTGCAAGGCGGAGGCCGCGGCCGCGCGCACCGGCTCCGGCGCTCCCACGCTGGGCTGGCCGGCCGACAGGTTCACCAGGTCGCCGTGGCTGCGCTGGCGTTCGGCCGCGGCCAGCCATACGTCCATCACATAGAAGGGCGGGATGGCGGCGCGCAGCGCGACGTGGTCGTTCACGACGTCTCGAGCACCTCGGCTTCCAGTCGTGCGAGCAGTTCTTGCGGTGTGCTGAGCAGATGCGCGCTGCCGTGGGCGCGTTTGAAATACAGGTGCATGTCGTGTTCCCAGGTGATCGCGATCCCGCCGTGCAGCTGGATGCCTTCGGCGGCGGCGGTGCACAGCGCCTCGGTCGCGGCGAGGCGCGCGGTGGCCGCGTTGGTCGGGGTGGGCTCGTTGCAAGCGTCCGCAACGACGGCCTTCGCCGCGGCGATCGCGACGTACAGATCGGCCATCCGGTGTTTGAGGGCCTGGAAACTGCCGATCGGACGGCCGAATTGCACTCTGTTCTTGGCGTATTCGACGGTGAGTTCCAGGCAGCGTTCGGCGGCGCCGATCTGCTCGGCGGCCAGCAGGATGGCCGCGCTGTCGGCGATGCCGGGGTCGGCGCCGATCGGTTCGGTCGCCTCGGCCTTGAGCTGCGCGAGCCGCCGGGTCGGGTCCATGGTGGTGACGGGCTGCGCGCCGAATCGCGTCCACCGGCTCAACTGGCGGTCGTCGACAGCGACTACGACATCGGCGATATCGCCGTTGACCACATAGTCGGCGTCGAGCACCAGCGCGCCGATCGAGGTGCCCTCCGCGAGGCCGCCCAGCGTCTCGGCGTCGGGCTCGGGCGCGGCCAGCAGGGCCAGCTCCGCCAGCGTCGTGCCCAGCAGGGGGGAAGGCACCAGCGCCCGGCCCAGCTCCTGCAAAACCGTTGCGGCATCGGCCAGTTCGCCGCCCGCTCCACCCAGCTCCTCGGGGATCACCAGCGCGGCGGCGCCCACCTGCTCACACAGCAGCTGCCACAGCGACTCGTCGTAGCCGCGGTCGGACTCCATCGCCGCGCGCACCGCCGCCGGGTTCGCGTGCTTGGCCACCAGGGTCGCGACGGTCTCCCGCAGCATCTCCCGTTCTTCACTCACGAGCGCCGCTCCTCTCCCCCGCAAGCGGGTGGTACCCCCACATCGCTACACTCTGCATCGTCGCGCCGCGAGTCATGGTTATAGCGCCTCCAGCACTCGCCGCCGATGCGCCTCGGGCGTACCCCAGGCCGAACGCAATGCTTGCACCCGCAGCAACCAAAGCGACAGGTCGTGTTCCTGGGTGAACCCGATCGCGCCGTGGGTCTGCAGCGCCGACCGCGCGGCCAGCAGGCCCGCCTCGGCCGCCGCCGCCTTGGCCGCGCTGACGTCGCGGGGCTCGAGTGATAAGGCCGCGCCATACAGCAGCGGGCGGGCCAGCTCGATCGCGATGTGCACGTCGGCGAGCTTGTGCTTGATCGCCTGATAGGAACCGATCACCCGGCCGAATTGCGACCGCTGCTTGGCGTAGTCGACCGTATCGCGCAGCAGCGCCTCGGCCGCGCCGACCAGCTGTGCGGCGGTGGCCAGCGCCCCGAACTCGTAGGCGCGCCGAAGATCCGCCTGCCAGGCCCGGCCGGCTGGGGTCACGTCGTAGAGGGGCCGGCTCGGGTCGACCGACTCGTGCCGGTCACCCGGCGTCGCTTCGGCGACGCCCTCGTCGGTTGCCACCAGCACCAGCCCGGCCGTGACGGCGTCCACCGCGCGCGGTGTCTGCGGCGGCAGCGCGACGGTGACCATCAGCTCACCGGAGGCCAGGGCGGCGCAGCGCTCGGCCTGATCGTCAGAGGCGAGCAAAACCGGTGCCACGGCGATGGATTCGGCCACCGGGCCGGGCACACACCACCGTCCCAGGCGTTCGAGTGCGACCACCAGGTCGACCGGATGCGCCTCGATGCCGTCGAACTTCTCGGGGACCGCCAGCGCGGTGACACCCAGGTCGGCCAGCTGGCCCCACACCTTGCGGCCGGGCGCGGTATCGCCCGCCGACCACGCGCGGATCACGCCGGGCAGGTCGGCCGCGCCCAGGGCGGCGTCGATGCTGGCCGCGAAGTCGCGCTGCTGTTCGTCTAGCGCAAATTTCACTTCTTGCCCCCGGACTTCTCGCGGGGCAGGCCCAGCAGCCGCTCCGAGATGATGTTGCGCTGAATCTCGTTGGTGCCGGCGTAGATCGGGCCGCCCAGCGCGAACAGCAGGCCATCGGTCCAATTGCCGGCGAGCTCGCCGTCGGCGGCGAGCACGTCGAGTGCGGTCTGGTGCAGCTCCACGTCGAGGTCCGACCAGAACACCTTGGTCACCGACGATTCGGCGCCCAGCTCACCGCCGTCGGCCAGCCTGGTCACCGTGCCGAAGGTTTGCAGCCGGTAGGCCTGTGCCTTGATCCAGCCATCGGCGACGCGGTCGGCGAAGGCCGGGGGAGAGCCGCTGTCCTTCCAGAGCTGCACCAGCCGCTCGGCGGTCGCCAGGAAGCGGCCCGGGCTGCGCAGGGACATGCCGCGTTCGTTGCTCGAGGTGCTCATGGCCGCCCGCCAGCCCTCGTTCGGGGTGCCGATGACGTCGTGATCGGGGACGAACACGTCATCGAGGAAGATCTCGCCGAAGCCGGTGTCGCCGCCCAGCTGGACGATGGGTCGCACGGTGACGCCCTTGGCCTTCAGGTCGAACATGAAGTACGTCAGGCCGTTGTGCCGCTCGGCCGTCGGGTCCGACCGGAACAGCCCGAAGCCCATTTCCGCGAACGGCGCGCGGGAACTCCAGATCTTCTGCCCGTTCAGCAGCCAGCCGCCGTCGGTTTTGGTTGCGGTGGATCGCAGCGAGGCCAGGTCGCTGCCGGATTCCGGCTCCGACCACGCCTGAGCCCAGATCTGTTCGCCGCTGGCCATTTTCGGCAGGATGCGGTCCAGCTGCTCTTCGGTGCCGTGGGCGAACAGCGTCGGCGCCAGCATCGAGGTGCCGTTGGCGCTGGCGCGTCCCGGGGCGCCGGCGCGGAAGTACTCCTCTTCGAACACCACCCAGTGCAGCAGTGGCGCGTCGCGGCCCCCGTATTTCTTGGGCCAGGTGATCACCGACAGCCCGGCGTCGAACAGCACGCGGTCCCACTGCCGGTGCTGGGCGAAGCCCTCGGCGTAGTCGTAGGACTTCGTCGGGATCGAATCGGCGTTGGCCGACAAGAAGTCCCGCACCTCGGCCGCAAACGCCAGGGTCTCTTCGTCTAGTTCCAGATCCACTTCACGTCCACTCTCGCAGTTGTGGTTTGACCACCTTGCCGCCCGGATTGCGCGGCAACGCGTCGACGAACCGCACCGACCGCGGCGCCTTGAAGTTCGCCAAATGTTCACGGGTGTAAGCGATCACGGACTGCTCGTCGAGGTCGAAGCCGGGCCTGGTCACCACAAATGCCCGCCCGACCTCGCCGAGGCGCTCATCGGGAACCCCGATCACGGCGGCGTCGGCGACCCCCTCCATCCGGGCCAGCACCTGCTCGACCTCGGCGGGGTAGACATTGAATCCGCCGCAGATGTACATGTCCTTGAGCCGGTCGGTGATGCGCAGGTTGCCGGCCGCGTCGACGGCACCGATGTCACCGGTGTGCAGCCAGCCGTCGGGGTCGATGGCGGCCGCGGTGGCGGCCGGGTCGTCGAGGTAACCCAGCATGACGTTCGGCCCGCGCAGCAGCACCTCACCCGCTTCTCCGGGAGTTGTTGCCTCGATGCGCAATTCGAAGTCGGCGAATGGGCGCCCGCACGTCGTGGCGACGGTGACCGCGTCGTCGTCCGCCCGGCACATCGTGCCCATGCCGTTCGCCTCGGTCAGCCCGTAAGCGGTCAGCACGATGTCGATGTCGAGCTCGGACTGCATGCGCTCGACCAGCACGACGGGAACGGTGGCCGCTCCGGTCACCGCGAACCGCAGCGAGCTCAGGTCGTAGTCCTTGCGCTGCGGATGGTCCAGCAGGGTCTGATAGATGGTGGGCGGTCCGGGCAGCACGGTGATGCGGTGTTGCTCGATCGCCTGCAGCGCGCGCAGCGGGTCGAAGGTCAGGTGCGGGATCAGCGTCGCCCCGGTCTGCAGGCAGGCCAGGATGCCGGCCTTGTACCCGAAGTTGTGGAAGAACGGGTTGATGCACAGGTAGCGGTCGTCGCTGGTGATCTTGCCGTTGGCGGCCCACGACGCCGAGGCCGACAGCGACTGCCGGTGCGCGCAGAGCACCCCTTTGCTGCGGCCGGTGGTGCCCGAGGTGAACAGGATGTCGCTGACGTCGTCGGGCGTGACCGCAGCGGCGCGGGCCGCGACCGCGCTGACGTCCGAGCCGCGCGAGATGAAGTCGTCCCACGTTCCGTCGTCAGCCTCGATCGGGATCCGCACGATGCGCCGCAGCGCGGGCAGGGCTTCCGGGCCCAAGCGGTCCAGGTCGGCGACGCGATCGTGGCCGAGGAATCGCCCCATCCCGAACAGCACGGGCGCTGCGGTGCGCGCCAGGATGTCGGCGGCTTCCTCGGCGGTATAGCGGGTGTTCAGGGGCACCATGGCCGCACCGGCGTGGTGGATCGCCAGGCAGGCCACCACCCAGTGCCAGGTGTTCGGCGACCAGATCGCCACGCGGTCCCCCGCTTGCACGCCGAGGCTGATCAGCGCGGCCGCCGCCCGGTGCACCTCGTCGCGCAGTGCGGCCGCCGTGAACGACCGCTCGTCGGTGATCAACGCGTCATGATTGGGGAGTTGCTGCGCCAAACGATCGAGCGCCGCCGGTACGGTGCGCGGATCGCTCCCCATGAATGCTCCTCTAACAAAGCAAGTGCTTGGTAGGTTAGCCTACAGGGCATGCAGGACGTCGAGGAGTTCCGGGCGGAGGTCCGCGGTTGGCTCGCCGACAATCTGGTCGGCGAATTCGCAGCTCTCAAGGGTCTTGGCGGACCGGGGCGCGAGCACGAGGCGTTCGAAGAACGCCGGGCGTGGAATCGGCATCTGGCCAAGGCCGGCCTGACCTGCCTGGGCTGGCCGGTGGAACATGGCGGCCGCGGGCTGTCGACCGCGCACCGCGTGGCGTTCTACGAGGAGTACGCCCGCGCCGATGCCCCGGACAAGGTGAACCATTTCGGCGAGGAGCTGCTCGGGCCGACGCTGATCGCCTTCGGGACGCCCGAGCAGCAGCAGCGCTTCCTGCCGAAGATCCTCGACGTCACCGAGCTGTGGTGTCAGGGCTATTCCGAGCCCGGCGCCGGCAGCGACCTGGCCAACGTCTCCACCACCGCCGAGCTGGATGGTGACCAGTGGGTGATCAACGGCCAGAAGGTGTGGACCTCGTTGGCGCACTGGGCGCAGTGGTGCTTCGTGGTCGCTCGCACGGAGAAGGGTTCCAAGCGGCACGCCGGGCTGTCGTATCTGTTGGTGCCGCTGGATCAGCCGGGTGTGCAGGTCCGCCCGATCATCCAGCTGACCGGCGACTCGGAATTCAACGAGGTCTTCTTCGACGACGCCCGCACCGACGCCAATCTGGTGGTCGGCCAGCCCGGCGACGGCTGGCGGGTCGCCATGGGCACGCTGACCTTCGAGCGCGGCGTGTCGACACTCGGGCAGCAGATTCGCTACGCCCGTGAGCTTTCCAACCTGGCCGACCTTGCGCAGCGCAACGGCGCCGCCGACGACCCATTCATCCGGGAGCGGCTGACGCGGGCGTGGACCGGGCTGCGGGCCATGCGTTCGTATGCGCTGGCCACCATGGACGTTGAGCAGCCCGGCCAGGACAACGTGTCGAAGTTGTTGTGGGCCAACTGGCATCGCGATCTGGGTGAGCTGGCGATGGACGTGATCGGCAAGCCGGGGCTGACCTTGTCGAACGGCGAATTCGACGAGTGGCAGCGGCTTTTCCTGTTCACCCGCGCCGACACCATCTACGGCGGCTCCAACGAGATCCAGCGCAACATCATCGCCGAGCGGGTGCTCGGCCTGCCCCGGGAGGTAAAGGGATGACCCTGTCCGAAGCTCCGAAAGAGGTTGCCGGGCACGGGCTTCTGCAAGGCAAGGTGGTCGTCGTAACCGCGGCCGCCGGCACCGGGATCGGCTCGGCGACGGCGCGACGGGCGCTGGTCGAGGGCGCCGACGTGGTGGTGTCCGACCACCACGAACGACGGCTGGGGGAGACCGCCGACGAGCTGTCCGCGTTGGGATTGGGCCGGGTCGAGAGCGTGCTGTGCGACGTGACGTCCAGCGCGCAGGTGGACGCGCTGATCGCGTCGACCACCGCCCGGATGGGCCGACTGGACGTTTTGGTCAACAACGCCGGGCTGGGCGGTCAGACGCCGGTGGTCGACATGACCGACGACGAGTGGGACCGCGTCCTGAACGTGACGCTGTCGTCGGTGTTCCGGGCCACCCGGGCGGCGCTGGGCTACTTCCGCGAAGCGGACCACGGTGGGGTGATCGTCAACAACGCAAGCGTTCTGGGCTGGCGGGCGCAGCACTCGCAGGCGCACTATGCGGCCGCCAAAGCGGGCGTGATGGCGCTAACCCGTTGCAGCGCGATCGAAGCCGTCGAATACGGGGTGCGGATCAACGCGGTGTCCCCGAGCATCGCCCGGCACAAGTTTCTGGACAAGACGACCTCGTCCGATCTGCTCGATCGGCTGTCGGCCGGTGAAGCGTTCGGGCGGGCGGCCGAGCCGTGGGAGGTCGCGGCCACCATCGCGTTCCTGGCCAGTGACTACTCGAGCTACCTGACCGGCGAGGTCATCTCGGTGTCCAGCCAGCATCCGTGAGTGGGCAGCTGGCCAAGCAAGCGCTTGGTTGATACTCTGATCGGGTGGACCGAGTGGCCGGTCAGGCAAACAGCCGTCGCGACGAGTTGTTAGAGCTCGCCGCGACCATGTTCGCCGAGCGTGGATTGCGCGCCACCACCGTGCGCGACATCGCGGACAGCGCGGGAATCCTCTCCGGCAGCCTCTATCACCACTTCTCCTCCAAGGAGGAGATGGTCGACGAGGTGCTGCGCAGTTTCCTGGACTGGTTGTTCGCCCGCTACAGCGAGATCGTGGACAGCGAGGCCAACCCGCTGGAGCGGCTCAAGGGGCTGTTCATGGCGTCGTTCGAGGCGATCGAGCATCGGCACGCGCAGGTCGTGATCTATCAGGACGAAGCCCAACGGTTGTTGTCGCAGCCCCGGTTCTCCTATATCGAGGACATGAACCGCCAGCAGCGCAAGATGTGGCTCGAGGTGATCAACCAGGGCATCGACGAGGGCTACTTCCAGCCCGACCTCAACGTCGACCTGGTCTACCGTTTCATTCGTGACACCACGTGGGTGTCGGTGCGCTGGTATCAACCAGGCGGACCCCTCACCGCACAACAGGTGGGTCAGCAATACCTCGCCATCGTTCTCGGTGGGATTACCAAAGAAGGAGTCTGACAAATGGCAGAGGCGTACGTCATCGACGCTGTACGTACCGCGATCGGCAAGCGCAACGGATCGCTGGCCGGGGTGCATCCCGTGGACCTCGGCGCCCTTGGTTGGCGTGGGCTGCTCGACCGGGTCGACGTCGACCCCGCCGCCGTCGACGACGTGATCGCCGGCTGCGTCGACGCCATCGGCGGGCAGGCGGGCAACATCGCCCGGCTCTCGTGGCTGGCCGCGGGCTACCCCGAAGAGGTTCCCGGCGTCACCGTGGACCGGCAGTGCGGCTCCAGCCAGCAGGCGATTTCCTTTGGCGCACAGGCCATCATGGCCGGCACGGCCGACCTCATCGTGGCCGGCGGTGTGCAGAACATGAGCCAGATCCCGATCTCGTCGGCCATGACCGTGGGAGAACAGTTCGGGTTCACCTCCCCGACCAACGAGTCCAAGCAGTGGCTGCACCGCTACGGCGACCAGGAGATCTCTCAGTTCCGCGGCTCGGAGATGATCGCCGAGAAATGGAACCTGTCGCGCGAGGAGATGGAGCGCTACGCGCTGGCCAGCCACGAGCGCGCGTTCGCCGCGATCCGCGGCGGTCACTTCGACAACGAAATCATCACCGTCGAAACGGAATCCGGGCCGTTCCGGGTCGACGAGGGCCCGCGCGAGTCGTCGCTGGAGAAGATGGCCGGCCTGAAGACGCTCGTCGAGGGCGGCCGGCTGACGGCGGCGATGGCAAGCCAGATCTCCGACGGCGCGAGCGCGGTGCTGCTGGCTTCCGAGCAGGCCGTCAAGGACCACAAACTGACCCCTCGCGCGCGCATCCACCACATCAGCGCCCGCGCCGCCGACCCGGTGTTCATGCTGACCGGGCCCATCCCGGCCACGCGCCACGCGCTGGAGAAGGCCGGGCTGTCGATCGACGACATCGACACCGTCGAGATCAACGAGGCGTTCGCGCCGGTGGTGATGGCCTGGCTCAAGGAGATCAAGGCCGACCCGGAGAAGGTCAACCCGAATGGCGGCGCGATCGCCCTTGGGCATCCGCTGGGCGCGACCGGCGCCAAGCTGTTCGCCACCATGCTCAACGAACTCGAGCGCGTCGGCGGCCGCTATGGCCTGCAGACGATGTGTGAGGGCGGGGGCACCGCGAACGTCACTATCATCGAGCGGCTGTAGCGCCTTCGGGGCTTCGTCTTTCGTCGCGACACTTAAACCAGGCACACGACACGCCGAAAAGCGTGTGCGTGGTTTAAGTCTCGACGAACAGCGCCGAGCTCAGTTCGGCGCCGAAGCATCCCGGACTCTGAGGTAATGCGCGATGCCGAGCCGGGCGAACGTGCGTTTCCGGTCGGCCGACAGCATGGGCAAGGCCGCCTCCGCGTCGATCACCTCGGGCTGCGCGACGTCGTAACTCTCGCCCTGGGAGGAGATGGTCGCTCGCCCAGCGGCAAGGACGTTCTGCAACCAGTCCACTCCGGTGCCATAGGGCAGCGGTATGACGAACCCGTCGGCCGTCCGGTCCGCCACGACCGGCGTGGCGTACTGCTTGCCCGATCGTCGTCCGGTGTGGCGGATGGCCGATGCGTACCAATGTTTGTGGCCGGCCAGGCGCAGCATCAGTGGGTTGAGCAGGTATCTGTTGGAAACACGGATCGCGCCCAGCAACGGCTTCGGCCAGGCTTCAGGTAGTAGCGCACTCATGACTCCACGATGATCGCGAGCCCGCGCCGGAGCCAGGGTCTTTAGTCGCCGGATTCGATCAGCGCGGACGCCGACTGCAGGTGTCCGATCGCGTCACGCACGATCGAGTCGATCAGCTCGGCGCACGACGGCAGGTCCTCGAGGATGCCGGCCACCTGGCCGGAGGCGAGCACCCCGGCTTCGGTGTTGCCCTCGACCAGCCCCGCCTTTAGCAGCATCGGGGTGTTGGCCGCCATCACCACCTGCGACCAGGTCATCTCCTTGCCGTGGCGCATCGCCACGCCGTCGCGGATCATCGACCGCCAGGTCATCTGCGACATGTGCTTGAACTTCGCCGCATTGCGCACGGCCGCGGTGAGACCCCGCACCGGCGAACCGCTTTCCAGCCTCTCGACGAGCCCGGTGCGCAGCACCCGGTGCGGCATGCCGTCCACGCGCGTGGTCACCACCGTGCCGTCCAGCGCCGCTTCGAGGTAGCGGCGCTTAACCGCTTCGGGCACGGTCGAATCGGAGGTCAGCAGAAAGCGCGTGCCCATCGCCACCCCGGCCGCGCCGTAACTCAGCGCGGCCGCCAGCCCGCGCCCGTCGAAGAACCCGCCCGCCGCGATCACCGGGATTCCGGTGCCCTGCACGGCGTCCAGCACCGACGGCAGCAGTAACGTCGTGGCGACGGGTCCGGTGTGTCCACCGCCCTCGCCGCCCTGCACGATCATCGCATCGGCGCCCCAGGCCGCGACCTTACGCGCATGCTTGGCTGCGCCGATCGACGGAATCACCACCGCCCCGGCCTCTTTCAGCCGCGCGATCAGCTCCTGCTTGGGCGCCAGGGCGAACGACGCCACCTTCACGCCCTCGCGGATCATCAGATCGACGCGGTCGCCGGCGTCCGCGGCGTCGGCGCGGATATTCACCCCGAACGGTTTGTCGGTGGCGGCCTTGACCTTTCCGATGGCCGTCGCCAGCTCGTCGAGTGTCATGGTGGCCGAAGCCAGGATGCCCAGGCCGCCCGCGTTGGCCGTGGCGGCCACCAGCCGGGCGCCGGCCACCCAGCCCATCCCGGTTTGGACCACCGGGTGCTCGACACCGACCAGCTCGGTCAGCGGCGTGCGCAACTTCATCAACGTATCTCTCTGTCGCGCAGGGATTTCGGGTCGATCACCTCGCGGATCAGGTGGAGCTCTTCGTCCGTCGGTAGCCTGGTCTCGCCGGCCTCGTCGACGCCGTGCACGTCGAACGACGTGGCCTCACGAACGTCGTCGGGTGACGCCCCGGGATGCAGCGTCAGCGCGCGCATCGTGCGGCCCGGGCCGCCGAAGTCGAACACGCCCAGGTTGGACACGACCCGGTACGTGTTGGCGAACCGGAAGGCCGGATTGTCCGCGTCCACCTTGTCCCAGCCGATGCCGCAGACCACGTCGACGGCCTCGCAGAACACCCGCGTCGAATGGTTGCCCACCCAATAGCTGGTCGCATGGTTGATCGAGTTACCTGGCGCACCCCTCAGGCCGAACATCTGTCTGCTCGGGTGTTGCAGCGGACCGAACGCCGAGATGTTCTGATTGCCAAAGCGGTCAACCTGATTCGCACCCATCACCACGTGCCGCCGCCCCCAGGCCAGCGTCTCGAAGACCCGGCCGAATGGCATCCAGCCCTCGACGGGTCCGGTCTTGCCCAGGGCCGGGGTGTCGGCCAGCAGCTGCGCCTCGCCGTCGGTCAGCAAGATGTCGGGTGAAAAGGTCAACCGCGCCAGCCGCGCACCGACCGAAGCCATGTTCGTCATCGGGCTGACCATGATTTCTCCGGCGTCCCTGAATAATTCGGCGCAGGCGACTGCGCACACTTCGGCGCGGGTGCTGCTCACTTTCAGGCCTCCTCTGCGAATGCGCGAACCGCCGCCTGGTAGTCGTCCTCGCTGCCCGACAGGTAGGTCTGGACGAACTTCTGCCAGCCCTCTTCGGTCGAGGCCGCCTCGGCGTAATGCCGCTGGAACTTCTCGTCCCGGCCGTAATCCGGTGCGGCGGTGGTGAAGTGGGCGCCGCCGGGCGCCTCCACCACGGCGTCGACCATCATCCGGTTCACCAGCAGGGCCTGCGGGGGAACAGCCTTGACCAACTCCTCCGTGGAGACGACACGCTCCACCGACAGGAAGCGCTGGTCGGCGGACATCAGGAACAGGTCGTCGAAGTAGGGATCGATACCGGTGTAGGCCGCATTGCCTTGGCAGTCACCGAGATTGAGGTGCACAAAGGCCGCGTCCAGGCGCAGCGCCGGCATGGCGATCAGCGTCTCGTAGCCGCCCTCGGGCGCGGGGTAGGGGCTGGTCACGGTTTGCAGTTCGCCCTCCCAGAAGTCGGGGACCGAGCTGCCCAACCCGGCACGAATCGGCAGGAACGGCAGGCGTTGCGCCGCGGCTTGCAGGCCGCAACGCAGCATGCCCTCGTCCATTTCCCGGGCCTCGATGGCGCCGCTGGTGCGGGCCTTGGCGAACCACGGGTCGTAGAAGGGCGGGGAGTCGAGCGAGACGAAGCCGTAGTAGACGCGCTTGACCTTGCCGGCCGAGCACAGCAAGCCGAGGTCGGGTCCGCCGTAGGTGACCACCGTGAGGTCGGTGACGTCGGTACGCAGCATGGCCCGCACGAACGCCATCGGCTTGCGCCGCGAGCCCCAGCCGCCGATGCCGATGGTCATGCCGCTGCGCAACTGCCCGACGGCTTCGTCGAGGGTGGTTCTCTTGTCGCTCAAGATTTCTCACCCTTCGCCGTACCGGCGAACGCGTCGCGGTGCTCGTCGGCCACCCCGGCCAGATTGAGCTCGAACGTAAACCCTTGCTCCATGCGGTAACTCGAGTTGACCCGCTGCACGTCGATGAGGTTGAGCGCCTCCTTGGCCGCGCGGATGACGCGGGTGTCCTTGGCGGCGATGTCGCGGGCAACCCGTAGCGCGGCCTCGTCCAGCTGGTCGCGCGGCACCACCTCGTGCACCGAACCGAAGTGGTGCAGGGTGGCGGCGTCCACGGTGGCGGCGGTGAAGAACAGCCGCCGCATCAGGTGCTGCGGCACCAGCCGAGAGAGGTGGGTGGCCGCGCCCAGGGCGCCGCGCTCCACCTCGGGCAGCCCGAACGTGGCGTCGTCGGAGGCCACGATGACGTCGGAGTTGCCGACCAGGCCGATGCCGCCGCCGACGCAGAACCCGTTCACGGCGGCAACGACCGGCACCGCGCATTCATAGACCGCGCGGAAGGCGGCGAAGCAACCGCGGTTGGCGTCGATCAGCGCGGTGAATCCCTCCGTGCGCTGCATCTCCTTGATGTCGACTCCGGCATTGAAGCCACGGCCCTCGGCCCGCAGGATGACGACGTGAGTCTCGGGGTCCTGACCGGCGGCCGTGATGACGTCGGCCAGTTCGAACCAGCCGCGCGACGGGATGGCGTTGACCGGGGGAAAGTCGACGGTGACCGCGACGATGCCCGGTTCGGTGGTTTTGGATGTGATGGGCACGGTGCCACTTCCTTGTGGGGTAACTACCTAAGCAAGCACTTGCTTGGTACGCTAGCACAGTGACTCGCGCCGAAGCACCCGACGCCATCAACTTGGGGCTGGCCGGGCGGGTGGTTCTGGTCACCGGCGGGGTCCGCGGAGTGGGTGCCGGCATCAGTGCGGTCTTCGCCGCGCAGGGCGCAACCGTCATCACCTGCGCACGGCGGCCCGTCGAGGGCCTGCCCTATGAGTTTCACTCGTGCGACGTCCGCGATGACGACGCCGTCAAGGCGCTGATCGACTCCATCGTCGACGAACACGGCCGGCTCGACGTCGTGGTCAACAATGCGGGCGGTTCGCCGTACGTGCTGACCGCGGAGTCCAGCGCGAAGTTCAACCGCAAGATCATCGAGCTCAATCTGATTGGCGCGCTGTCGGTTTCGCAACACGCGAACGCCCAAATGCAAAACCAGGACCGCGGCGGGTCGATCATCAACATCTGCAGCCTGAGTGGTCGACGGCCGTCGCCCGGCACCGGCGCGTACGGGGCGGCCAAGGCGGGCTTGGAAAGCCTCACGCAGACACTGGCGGTGGAGTGGGGGCCGAAGGTCCGGGTGAATGCCTGCGTGGTCGGCATGGTGGAGACCGAGCAGTCCGAGCTTTTCTATGGTGATGCCGAGTCTATCGCCGCGATCTCAAAGAACGTGCCACTGGGCCGGTTGGCCAAGCCCGAAGACATCGGTTGGGCCACAGCGTTTCTGGCGTCGGACACGGCGTCCTACATCAGCGGTGCCTCGCTGGAGGTGCACGGCGGCGGTGAGCCGCCGCACTATCTGGCCACAACAAACGCCAGCGCGATCAAGTAGAGGAGACACGAACAATGGGAGTGGTTGACGGCCGCGTCGTCATCGTCACCGGAGCGGGCGGCGGTATCGGTCGCGCGCATGCGCTGGCCTTCGCGGCCGAAGGCGCCCGCGTGGTGGTCAACGATATCGGCGTGGGCCTCGACGGCTCACCGGCCGGCGGCGGCAGCGCCGCACAGGGCGTGGTCGACGAAATCACCGCGGCCGGTGGGGAAGCCGTCGCCAACGGATCCAACATCGCCGACTGGAACGAAGCCGCGGGCCTGATCCAGACCGCCGTAGACACCTTCGGTGGCCTGGATGTCCTGGTGAACAACGCCGGCATCGTGCGCGACAGGATGATGGCCAACACCAGCGAGGAAGAGTTCGATGCCGTCATCGCCGTGCATCTCAAGGGTCACTTCGCCGCCATGCGGCATGCGGGGTCGTACTGGCGCGGGTTGTCCAAAGAGGGCAAAACCGTCGACGCGCGGATCGTCAACACCAGTTCGGGTGCCGGCCTGCAGGGCAGCGTCGGACAGGGTAACTACAGCGCCGCCAAGGCCGGCATCGCGGCGCTGACGTTGGTCGGCGCGGCCGAAATGGGCCGCTACGGCGTCACCGTCAACGCCATCGCACCGTCGGCCCGCACCCGCATGACCGAGACCGTCTTCGCCGAGATGATGGCAACGCAGGACCAGGATTTCGACGCGATGGCGCCGGAGAACATCTCACCCCTGGTGGTGTGGCTGGGCAGCGCCGAATCCCGCGACGTCACGGGGAAGGTGTTCGAGGTCGAGGGCGGCAAGATCCGGGTCGCCGAGGGCTGGGCGCACGGACCGCAGATCGACAAGGGCGCGAAGTGGGACCCCGCGGAACTGGGGCCCGTCGTCGCCGACCTGCTCGCCAAGGCGCGCCCGCCGGTACCGGTGTACGGGGCCTAGTCCGGAGATCAGTAGCCGGCACGGCACGCGCATTCTCGCGGGCGAAGCCTATGCGGGAAGCAGCTTGAGTGGCAGGGCTTGGTGGCGGCGAATGATGTTGTTGATCGCCCAGGTCGGTGTACCCGCGACCTCGATGCGGTCGACGCGATCGATCAGCGCGCGCAGCATGGCTGCCGTTTCCAAGCGCGCCAGACCTTGGCCGGCGCAGGCGTGCGCCCCTTGGCCGAATCCGATCTGACGGCTGGCGTCGCGGCGGATGTCGAAGACCTCGGCCTTCGCCCACTCGTGTTCGTCTCGGTTGGCCGAGGCGTACATCACCAGGACGCGGGCTCCCGACGGCATTGTCACGCCGGAGATTTCGGCCTGACGGCCCACGCAACGCGCAAATGCACGCAGTGGTGGCTCGTAGCGGACGATCTCATTGATGGCGTTCGTCATCAGCGCAGGCTCCTCCTTCAGGAGCTGCCATTGCTCGCGGTGGCTGGCGAACAAGTACAAAGCGCTGGAGATGGCGCTCATGGTGGTGTCTATCGACGGGGCTAGGTAGTCGACCATCAGCGGCGGACACTCGCGGTGAGACAGCTTGCCTTCGTCGGCGGCCCTCAGGAGCTCGTGTGCCATGCTGCCGTCGAGAACGGCGCGTTGGCGAACGACGCGGCGCGCGAAGCGCAGCATCTTCAACGCTTGGGGCGTCGATCTGATCGCGTGCCAGTTAAGTGGACCGAGGACATCGAAAGTGGCTCCGCCCCATTCGATTAGGTGATCGCGATGATTCCGGGGCCAGCCTATGAGGTCGGGCACCACGGCCAGTGGCAGCGCGGCGGCGAGGTCGGTCACGCCATCGACCTCACCCTTGCTGAGCGCCGCATCGACGACCTCGGCGGCAGTAGCTTCCACACTGTCGCTGATCGCGCGCAACACGCGCGGTAACAGCCGGTGAGCGACCAGCTTGCGTCGACGATCGTGCTCACCGCCATCGCTGTTGAGCGTCGTGCCCTGGGACAAGCGGTTGGTGATCGGATTCAGCGATACACCCCTGCCCGATAGGAACGTCTGGTCATCCCGCAACACTGCCTTGCACTCGGCGTAGCGGGGCAGCGCGTACGCCTTCTGTTTGGATAACCAGACCACCGGCCCCAGGTCGCGCAGGCGCTGGTAATGCGGGTATGGATCGAGGATTGCGTCGGTGGAGTAGATGTCTGGCTTGTATACCGGGACACCGGCCGGTTTGCGACGCATCGGTTCTCCTCACAGCGCGCGGCCGGACCTACGGCAACGTCGATATTTCTGACGAAATCGTCACACACGACGAGATGATCAGTCAAGACCTTGCCTGCGGGCTCGACGGGTAGCAGAGACCGGCGGCCTCGCTTCTCCCTCTCGAGAAACGTTTTATGTGTGCCGCACGCTCAACGCGGCGGCTCGCACACCACGAGCGGGATGACCCGGTCGGTGACCGCGCGGTACTTGCGGTAGGGCGGGTACATCCGCATCAGTGGCGGCCAATAGCGTTCCCGCTCATGGTCGGTGGCGTCGCGGGCCACCAGATCCATTGATTGGGAACGGATTTGGACTCGCACCTCGGGATTCTCCTTGAGGTTGTGGTACCACAGAGGATGCTCCTGCCGCCCGCCGAAGGAAGCCGGCAGAATGACCCGATCGCCATCGCGCAGATACAGGGTCGCGGTGGTCCGCGGCTCGTTGGACTTTCGTCCGGTCGTCGTCAGCAACGCCACCGGAAACCGCACCAGCCTCGCGCCGATCCGGCCATCCGTTCGGCGGTACACCCAGATGTGTGCGCGCGCGAAGTATTTGAGCAGCAGACCGACCGCCCGGGAGTTGCGAATCCAGTTCGGCATCTTGCCCAGGATGATTCCCCACCTGGGGCAAGGGAAACGTCAGGGGTCGCAGATCACGATGGGGATGACCCGATCGGTCCAGGACCGGTAGTCGTCGAACGACGGGTACATGGCGTCCAGTTTCGGCCAGTACTGCGCGCGCTCGGCCTCGGTGGCATCGCGGGCCTGCAGTTGTAGCACATCGTCCTTGATCTGCACGGAGACTTTGGGATTGGCCTTGAGGTTGAGGTACCACAGCGGGTGCTTGTCGCTGCCGCCCTTCGAGGCGACCAACACCACCCGGTTCCCTTCGCGCAGGTAGAGCAGCGGGCTCACCCGGGGTTCACCCGTTTTGCGGCCCGTGGTGGTGAGCAGTGCGACGGGAGCGTTCTGGAAGGTGCTGCCGAATCTCCCGTTGCTGCGCCGGTAGATCCACGTGTTGCCCTTGGCCATCCACTTGATGATGAAGCTGACCCAAGGAGCATTCAACGAGCGTGGTTTCGGTTTGGGCATGATGTTCCTCTGTGCTCGATCTGGCCGGCGCCCCGCACCCCGCTTTGCGGGCTGCGTCGTTAGCGGCCCTGCTGAATGAACGGTTGGAAGCGAACCTTGATGTGGTGGATTTCGGCTCTGCCGCTCGGGGTTTCGGCGGGAATCACGAACGTCTCGTCGACCCGTGCGGCCAGCCGCCGACCGCCGAACGCCGCCTTGGTCAGCACGGCGTAGGCCGCGTGCACCCGGTCGCCGTCGATTCGGTAGTCCGGCGGCGTCGTTTCCTTGAGCAATCGGTACTGAGCCCCGCGATTGAGGCTGCGGCGCAAGTGGTTTCCGGAGAATCCGTTCTTGACGCCCTGCTCGATGCGGGTGCAGCCGGCGGCGAACGGAACGGAGTCGCCGTCATGGCTGACGAGCGCGTCGATGTAGGACTGCGCCGCGGCGATGCGGCTGGATTCCGAGACGATCAAGACGAGCTAGATGCGCTCGATGATGGTGCCGGTCGACAGGGCACCGCCCGCGCACATGGTGATCAGCGCGGTGCTCTGGTCGGTGCGCTCCAGCTCGTGCAGCGCCGTGGTGATCAGCCGGCTGCCCGTGCTGCCCACCGGGTGGCCCAGCGCGATGGCACCGCCGTTGACGTTCACCTTGTCCATGTCCGGATTGTGCACCCGGGCCCAGGACAGCACGACCGACGCGAACGCCTCGTTGATTTCGGTGATATCGATGTCGCCCATCTTCATGCCGGCCTTCTCCAGCACCTTGGCCGTCGACTGCACCGGGCCGTCCAGGTGGTAGTAGGGCTCGGCGCCGACCAGCGCCTGGCTGATGATGCGGGCGCGCGGCCGCAATCCGAGCGCCTTGGCCTTGTCCTCGTCCATCCACAACACGGCAGCGGCACCGTCGGAGATCTGCGACGACGTCCCCGCCGTGTGGATCCCGCCCTCGATGACCGGCTTGAGCGAGCTCAGGCCCGAGAGCGTCGTCTCACGCAGGCCCTGATCGCGCGAGATGGTGACCCGCTCCGACGTCGGTTGCTTGTTCTCGTCGAGCGCCGGCGCCTCGATCGGAGAGATCTCGCGGTCGAAACGGCCCTCCTCCCATGCCCGCTTGGCCTTGGCCTGCGACTGGTAGCCGAACTGGTCGATGTCGTCACGGGTGATGCCGCGCCGCTTGGCGATCCGCTCGGCCGCGGTGAACTGGTCGGGCAGGTCGATGTCCCACGACGCGGGCCGCAGGATCCCGCGATCGGGGCCGGCGTTGGCGCCGAGCCCGACGCGGCTCATCGCCTCGATTCCGCACGCAATGCCGACGTCGATGGCGCCCGCCGCGATCAGGCCCGCGATCAGGCCGTTGGCCTGCTGGCTGCTGCCGCACTGGCAGTCGACGGTCGCCGCGCCGACGTGGTCAGGCAGGCCCGCGACGAGCCAGCTGACGCGCGTGATGTTGTTGGACTGCTCGCCGAACTGCGTCACGCAGCCGCCGATGACCTGTTCGACGTCGCCGGCGTCGATGCCGGCCTTCTCAACCAGTGCCCTCTGCACCGCACCAAGCAGCTCGGTGGCGTGCAGGCCTGACAGCCATCCGTTGCGCTTGCCGATCGGGCTGCGGGTGGCTTCGACGATTACCGGGTTACCCATTCCGTCAGGCTAGAACACGTTTCATTACTCTGACAAGCGAGGATGGTGACCTGCCTTTTATCTGCGCAGGAGCCGTGTTTTACTGGCACTAGAACACGTTGCAATTGAGGAGCGCACACATCATGGCACCCCCCAACATTCCCGCCGACTTCGACTTCCTTGACCCTGACGTCAACCTCGCAGGGTTGCCCGTTGAGGAACTCGCCCAGCTGCGCAAGGCGGAGCCGATCCACTGGGTCGACATCCCGGGCGGCTCGGGCGGCTTCGAGGACCACGGATACTGGCTCGTCACCAAGCACGCCGACGTCAAGGAGGTGTCGAAACGCAGCGACATCTTCTCGAGTTGGATGAACGGCGCCATCCCGACGTGGCCGCCGGAGATGAAACGGGAGCAGGTCGAGCTGCAGCGCAGCGTCATGCTCAACATGGACGCACCCCACCACACCCGGCTGCGCAAGATCATCTCCCGCGGGTTCACGCCGCGGGCCATCGGACGGCTGGAGGCCGAGCTGGCCCAGCGCGCCCAGAACATCGCCAAGACCGCGGCGGCCGAGGGGAGCGGCGACTTCGTCGAGCAGGTCTCGTGCGAGCTGCCGCTGCAAGCCATCGCGGGCCTGCTCGGCGTTCCCCAGGAGGATCGCGACAAGCTCTTCCGCTGGTCCAACGAGATGACCGGTGGCACCGACCCCGAGTACGCCCACGTCGATCCCGCGCAGTCGTCCATGGAGCTGATCACGTACGCGATGGCGATGGCCGAGGAGCGGGGCAAGAACCCCACCGACGACATCGTCACCACGCTCATCGAGGCCGACATCGAGGGCGAGAAGCTCTCGGATGACGAGTTCGGCTTCTTCGTGGTCATGCTCGCGGTGGCGGGTAACGAGACCACTCGGAACTCGATCACCCACGGCATGATCGCCATGGCGAACAACCCCGATCAATGGGAGCTCTTCAAGAAGGAGCGCCCATCGACCACCGCCGACGAGATCATCCGGTGGGCCACTCCGGTATCGGCCTTCCAGCGCACCGCCAACGAGGACACCGAGTTGGCCGGCGTGCAGATCAAGAAGGGTCAGCGGGTGGTGATGTCCTACCGGTCGGCCAATTTCGATGAAGAGGTCTTTGAAGACCCGCACACCTTCAACATCCTGCGCGACCCGAATCCCCATGTCGGCTTCGGCGGCACCGGCGCCCACTACTGTATCGGCGCGAACCTGGCCCGCATGACCATCAACCTGATCTTCAACGCGGTCGCCGATCACATGCCGGACCTCAAGCCGATCGGCGAGCCCGAGCGGCTGCGGTCGGGTTGGCTCAACGGGATCAAGCACTGGCAGGTCGACTACACCGGCGCCACACGGTGACGTCCTGATGGACTTCAATCTCACTGCGACGCAACAGGCCGTCGCCGATGTGGTGACGTCCGTTCTGGACCGGGATCTCAGCTGGGAAGCGCTGGTCAGCGGGGGCGTGCCGGCGCTGCCGGTCCCCGAGCGTCTGGGCGGTGACGGCGTGGGCCTGCCCGAGGTCGCCACGGTGCTGACTGAGGTGGGTCGTCACGGCGCCATCACGCCGGCGTTGGTCACGCTCGGTTTCGGCGTGGTGCCGCTGCTCGACCTGGCGTCCGATGAACAGCAGGACCGGTTCCTGGCCGGTGTCCCGAAGGGCGGCGTGTTGACGGCCGCGCTCAACGAGCCGGGGACCGCGCTGCCCGACCGGCCGTCGAGCACCTTCGCCAACGGGCGGCTGTCGGGCACCAAGGTCGGTGTTGGCTATGCCGGACAAGCGGATTGGATGATCGTCACCGCGGACAGCGCGGTCGTCGTCGTGTCGCCGAAGGCCGACGGTGTGCAGCTTGTCCAGACCCCGACGTCCAGCGACACCGATGAGTACACGGTGACGTTCGCTGACGTCGCGGTCGGTGACTCCGACGTGCTGGCGGGCGCGACGGCCCCCCGAGTCAACCAGTTGGCGCTGGCGGCAATCGGCGCGTACGCCGACGGATTGGTGGCGGGGGCGTTGCGCCTCACCGCCGACTACGTGGCCAACCGCAAGCAGTTCGGCAAGCCGCTGTCGACGTTCCAGACGGTGGCCGCCCAGCTCGCCGAGGTCTACATCGCCTCGCGCACCATCGATTTGGCGGCGAAGTCGGTCGTGTGGCGACTGTCCGAAGGGCGGGATGCTGACGACGACCTCGATGTCCTGGGGTACTGGGTCACGTCGCAGGCGCCGCCGGTGATGCAGCTCTGCCACCACCTGCACGGCGGCATGGGAATGGACATCACCTATCCGATGCACCGGTACTACTCCACAATCAAAGACCTGACCCGGCTGCTGGGCGGGCCTTCTCATCGTCTCGACCTGGTGGGAGCGCAATGTTCATAGACCTGACTCCGGAGCAGCGTCAGCTGCAAGCGGAATTACGGGAATACTTTTCGAACCTGATCTCCTCCGATGAGATGAAGGCGATGGAGCAGGACCGTCACAACGAGGCCTATCGTGCGGTGATCCGGCGGATGGGCCGGGACGGCAAGCTCGGGGTCGGATGGCCAAAGGAGTTCGGCGGGTTGGGTTTCGGCCCGATCGAGCAGTCGATCTTCGTCAACGAGGCGCATCGGGCCGACGTGCCGCTGCCCGCGGTGACGTTGCAGACAGTGGGTCCCGTCCTGCAGCAATTCGGTAGCGAGGCGCAGAAGAAGAAGTTCCTGCCGGCGATCCTGGCCGGTGAGGTGCACTTCGCGATCGGTTACACCGAGCCCGAGGCGGGAACCGATTTGGCCTCCCTGCGGACCACCGCCGTGCGTCAGGGTGACGAGTACATCGTCAACGGGCAGAAGATCTTCACCACCGGCGCTCACGACGCGGACTACATCTGGCTGGCCTGCCGCACGGATCCGGAAGCCGTGAAGCACAAGGGCATTTCGATCCTGATCGTCGACACCAAGGATCCCGGTTATTCCTGGACGCCGATCATCCTGTCCGACGGCGCCCACCACACCAACGCCACGTACTACAACGACGTGCGCGTGCCCGCGGACATGCTGGTCGGCGAGGAGAACGGCGGCTGGCGGCTGATCACCACCCAGCTCAACAACGAACGGGTCATGCTGGGCCCCGCCGGCCGTACGGCCGGCATCTACGACCGGGTGCACGCCTGGGCGTCCAAGCCCGGCGCCGACGGGGTCACGCCGATCGACCACGCCGACGTCAAGCGGGCGCTCGGTGAGATCCACGCGATGTGGCGAATCAACGAGCTGCTGAACTGGCAGGTCGCCGCCGCGGGCGAGGACATCAACGTGGCCGATGCCGCCTCGACGAAAGTCTTTGGTACGGAGCGTATTCAGTACATCGGCCGACTTGCCGAGGAGATCGTCGGCAAGTATGGCAACCCGGCCGAGCCGGAGACCGCCGAGCTGCTCAACTGGCTGGACTCGCAGACCAAGCGGAACCTGGTGATCACCTTCGGTGGCGGCGTGAACGAAGTGATGCGAGAAATGATCGCGGCCGCCGGCCTCAAGGTGCCGAGGGTGCCCAGGTGACCGACATCCAGGAAGCGATCGCGGAGATCAAGGCGGCCGGGGGTCCGAAGCCGCGCGCCGGCCGCGACCCGGTGAACCAGCCGATGATCAACAACTGGGTGGAGGCCATCGGCGACGGCAACCCGATCTACGTCGACGAGGCAGCCGCCCGCGCCGTCGGACACCCGGGAATTGTGGCCCCGCCGGCCATGATTCAGGTGTGGACCATGTTCGGCCTGAGCGGGGAACGGCCGAAGGACGACCCGATGGGGCCCATCATGCAGTTGTTCGACGACGCCGGCTACATCGGCGTCGTCGCCACGAACTGCGAGCAGACCTATCACCGCTACCTGCAGCCCGGCGAGCACGTCAGCATCACTTCGGAGATGGGCGACGTAATCGGGCCCAAGCAGACCGGTTTGGGTGAGGGCTATTTCATCAACCAGCACATCATCTGGCGGGTCGGGGACGAGGATGTCGCCGAGATGAATTGGCGCATCCTGAAATTCAGGCCGCGCGAGGCCGCTGAGCAGGCGTCGTCGGTGCCCGCGGATCTCGACCCCGATGCCATGATGCGCCCCTCGTCGTCGCGCGACACGGCGTTCTTCTGGGAGGGCGTCAAGGCACACGAGCTGCGGATCCAACGGCGGCCCGACGGCAGCCTACAGCACCCGCCGGTGCCCGCCGTGTGGCAGGACAAGGCCGCTCCGATCGACTACGTGGTGGCGAGCGGTAAGGGCAAGGTCTTCAGTTTCGTTGTGCACCACGCACCGAAGGTGCCCGGGCGCACGCTGCCTTTCGTGATCGCGCTGGTCGAACTCGAGGAGGGCGTGCGGATGCTCGGCGAGCTGCGTGGGGCGGACCCGGGCTCGGTGGCGATCGGAATGCCGGTGCGCGCAACCTATATCGACTTCCCGGCCGGCGACACCGGCCCCGAGTGGACCCTGTACGCATGGGAGCCAGACGCATGAGCGCCCCGACCATCGAAGTGGGCACCGTATTGCCGGAGCTGAAGCTGCACGGTGATCCCACGTTCATCATCTCGACGGCCCTGGCGACGCGGGACTTTCAGGACGTACACCACGACCGCGATCTGGCGCAGGCCAAGGGGTCGAAGGACATCTTCGTCAACATCCTGACCGACACCGGGCTGGTGCAGCGTTACGTCACCGACTGGGCGGGTCCGTCGGCGCTGATCAAGTCCATCGGGCTGCGGCTCGGGGTGCCGTGGTACGCCTACGACACGGTGACCTTCTCCGGTGAGGTGACTGCCGTGGACGACGGCCTGATCACGGTGAGGGTGTTCGGCCGCAACAGCCTTGGTGACCACGTCATCGCGACCGTGACCCTGAGGATGGGGGACTCCTGATGTTGTCGGGTAAAGCCGCGATTGTCGGCATCGGCGCCACCGACTTCTCGAAGGACTCCGGTCGCAGCGAGCTGCGGTTGGCGGCCGAGGCGGTGCTGGACGCGTTGGACGACGCGGGTCTTTCGCCGTCCGATGTCGATGGGCTGACCACCTTCACGATGGACACCAACAACGAGACTGCTGTCGCGCGGGCGGTCGGCATCGGTGATCTGACGTTCTTCTCGCAGATCGGATACGGCGGCGGCGCCGCGTGTGCGACCGTCCAGCAGGCGGCGATGGCCGTCGCCACCGGCGTGGCGGACGTCGTGGTGGCGTACCGGGCATTCAACGAGCGCTCGGGCATGCGGTTCGGCCAGGTGCAGACCCGGCTGGTGGGAGATGCCCGCGCACAAGCGGATTCGACCGCCGCGGACAACTCGTTCTCCTACCCGCATGGCCTCTCGACGCCGGCCGCGCAGGTCGCCATGATCGCCCAGCGCTACATGCACCTGTCCGGCGCGACCAGCCGCGACTTCGGCGCCATCTCGGTGGCCGACCGTAAGCACGCCGCCAAGAATCCGAAGGCGTACTTCTACGAAAAGCCGATCACCATTGAGGACCACCAGAATTCGCGGTGGATCGCCGAGCCGCTGCGACTGCTGGACTGCTGCCAGGAAACCGATGGCGCGGTCGCGATCGTGGTGACTTCGCCCGAGCGCGCGCGGGACCTCAAGCAGCGGCCGGCCGTCATCGAGGCGGCATCGCAGGGCTCGAGCCCCGACCAGTACACGATGGTCAGCTACTACCGACCGGAACTGGGCCTGCCCGAGATGGGCGTGGTGGGCCAGCAGCTTTGGGAGCAATCCGGCTTGAAGCCGTCCGACGTACAGACCGCCATCTTGTACGACCACTTCACGCCCTTCACGCTGATCCAGTTGGAAGAGTTGGGATTCTGCGGCAAGGGCGAGGCCAAGGACTTCATCGCCGATGGCGAGATTGAGATTGGTGGCCGGCTTCCCATCAACACGCATGGCGGTCAGCTCGGTGAGGCGTACATCCACGGCATGAACGGCATCGCCGAGGGCGTGCGGCAATTGCGCGGCACCTCGGTGAACCCGGTCCCCGACGTCGAACACGTGCTCGTCACCGCGGGTACGGGTGTGCCCACGTCGGGCCTGATCCTGGGCTAGGCCGGGTTCTCCTCTTTGCGCCGAGCGTGCGGCCAGCCGCACACTCGGGGGAGAAGCGAAGAAAACCCTAGGCCGGCACCAGCTCTACGCCGCTCAAAACCACGGCGTTGTCGCGGGCAGGCGCGACGACGCTGGCCAGCAGGCGCCCGTCTTCCTTCCAGATGCCGACATTGAGCGTCTCGCCGGGGAACGCCACACCGGCGAAGCGTGCGCCGTAGGCGGCCACCGCGCCGGCGTCGCCGTCCAGCAGCGTGTCGACGATGGCCTTGCACGTCATGCCATACGTGCACAGGCCGTGCAGGATGGGCTGCGAAAAGCCGGCCGCCGCAGCGAATTCCGGATCGGAGTGCAGCGGGTTGCGGTCCCCGCAGAGCCGATACAGCAGCGCTTGCTGCGGCAGGATCGGCACCGCCACCTCGACATCGGGCGCGCGGTCCGGCGCCGCGTCCGACGTGGACGGCCCGCGCTCGCCGCCGAATCCGCCTTCGCCACGGGCGAAGATGGACCGCCGCTGGGTCCACAGCAGCGTGCCGTCGGGCGCGCTGGCCGTCGTCTCGCTCCAGATCACCGCGGCCTTGCCCTTGTCCCAGATGTCGGTGAACCGGGTGACGGCGCGAGCGGATCCCGAGGGCGGCAGCGGCCCGGGCACCTCAACCCGTTCGCTGGCGTGCAGCACCTTGCCCAACTCGATGTCGATGCCGGGGAATTGCACGGTCGGCGGCTTGGTCATGTGAAAGGACGCCGCCACGTTGCCGAACGTCGGCAGGACCTGCGGTGTGTCGTCAAGGAGGTAGCGCAGTTCGCGCGGGTCCATCGGATCCTTGCCGGCCCCCAACGCCAGGTGGTAGAGCTGCACATCGCTGCTCGTCCAGGCGAATTCGATGGGGTCCAACTCGGCGGCCAGCGCGACGTCTACATCGATAGGCATATCAGTTTTCCCCCGCGATGTGCAGTGCGGCCAAGTAACCGTAGGTCATCGCCGGGCCAATCGTGCCGCCCGGACCCGGGTAGGTGTGACCCATCACCGGGGCACTGACATTGCCTGCGGCGTAAAGGCCTTCGATGATCGAACCGTCGTCGCGCAGCGCACGGCCGTGGACGTCGGTGCGGACGCCGCCCTTCGTGCCCAGGTCTCCGGGCACCATCTTGGCGGCGTAGTATGGCGCGTGGGTGAGCTCGCCGAGGTTGGGGTTGGGCTTGTTGGTCGGGTCGCCGTAGTAGCGGTCGTACGCGCTCTCGCCGCGGTGGTAATCCTCGTCGACGCCTGACCGGGCGAAGCCGTTGAATCGCTGCACCGTGGCCAATAACTCGGCCGCCGGAAGGCCGGCCTTTTGGGCGAGCTCCTCGAGCGTGTCGGCCTGGATGATGACCCCGGACTCCAGCCACTTGCGGGGAATGCGTTGCCCCGGCTGCAATCCCGCGAAGATATAGCGGTCCCGGTATTGCTGGTCGAACACCAACCACGCGGGAATGTTCTCGCCCGGCCCCGACCCCTGGCCGAATTCCCCGCCGTACATGTGGTGGCAGGCCTCGACGTAGGGCATCGACTCGTTCATGAACCGCTTGCCCGACATGTTCACGATGATGGATCCTGGCGAATTGCGTTCCGACAACGCGAACCACGGTGCGCCCACCAGCGGGACCGTCGGGCCCCACCAGGCGTCTTCCATCAGTTCCAGTGCGGCACCCAGCTTTTCGGCGGCCACGATGCCATCACCGGTGTTGGCCTTGGCGCCGACGGTCCACTCCGTGGTGATCGGCGCGCGCTGGTACTTCACGCGCATCTGTTCGTTGTGCTCGAAGCCGCCCGAGGCGAGGATCACCCCACGACGGGCCCGGATGAGGCGCGGCTCCGATGACTCGGATGCGCCGCTATCGCGGACATAGACCCCGCGCACCACGCCGTCCTCGACGTACAGGTCGGTCAGCGCGGTGTTGAGCAGCACCGGGACGCCCGCCCGCTGCAGCCCGATCCGCAGCGGGCCGATCAACGCCCGGCCCATGCCGACGAGGTTCTTACCGGTCGCCTTCGCCCACATCGTGCGGGCGCCGACCTTCAGGCTGCGCAGCACACCCCGAGGGTGTCGCTTGAGCTGGTTCAGCCGCACGTAGTCCTGTTGCATCACAACCACGTTGAGCGGCACCTTGCCGTATGCCGGTTCCAGCCCGGCCTCGTCGGGTCCGAGCTTGCGGGCGTCGAACGGCTTCGGCTCGATCGAGCGGCCTTCCGCGCGACCGCCGGGCGCCTCCGGGTAGTAGTCGGAGTAGCGCGGAACCCAGCACATCTTCAGCGGCGTGTGCTTCAGCACGAACGACAGCATCTCGGGTCCGCGGTCGAGGTAGGTGTCGATGCGCTCCGGCTCGACGACGTTGCCGACGATCCCGTGCAGGTAGGTCCGGGCCGCCTCGGGATTGTCGCGGACGCCGTCGCGCTTGAGCACCTCGTTGTTGGGAATCCACACGCCACCACCAGAGCGGGCGGTGGAGCCACCAAAGTGCGCAGCCTTCTCGATGACTACTGCGGAAAGGCCCCGGTGAGCGGCGGTAAGGGCAGCCACCATGCCGGCTCCGCCGCTCCCGACCACGACGACGTCGAGCTCCTGTGCTGTCATGTAGAACACGTTATAGAATTGCCCAGGCCGGCCGCTACTGGGCCGGTCACACGAACGAGGGGACTTCTGCAGATGCTCAGTGTTGCGACGCGAGACGAGCTTGCTGCCGACTTGGCGCAGGCTGAGCGGAGCCGCGAGCCGATCGCGCCGCTGACTGCCGCCCACCCGGACATCGACGTCGTCGACGCCTACGAAATCCAGCTGATCAACATCCGTCAGCGGGTCGCCGAGGGGGCCCGCGTGCTGGGCCACAAGGTGGGCCTGTCGTCGAAGGCGATCCAGCAGATGATGGGGGTCGACGAGCCGGACTACGGGCATTTGCTGGACGAGATGGAATTGTTCGAGGACACGCCGGTTAAGGCGAACCGCTACCTGTGGCCGAGGGTCGAGGTCGAGGTCGGTTTCATCCTGAACGCCGACCTGCCGGGAGCCGGCTGCACCGAGGAAGACGTGCTGGCGGCCACCGAGGCGCTGGTCCCTTCGATCGAGTTGATCGATACCAGGATCACCGACTGGAGGATCGAGTTGTGCGACACCATCGCCGACAACGCCTCGTCCGCGGGCTTCGTTCTCGGCAAGGCGCGCGTCTCGCCTCGCGACGTCGACCTGAAGGGCATCGACGCCGTGTTGCGCTGCAACGGCGAGGTGGTCGCGGAGGGCCGCACCGACGCGGTGCTGGGCAACCCGGTCACCGCGGTCGCTTGGCTGGCCCGCAAGGTGGAGGGCTTCGGTGTACGGCTGCGCAAGGGAGACCTGGTGCTGCCCGGATCGTGCACGCGAGCGATCGACGCGCATGCCGGCGACCAGTTTGTGGCCCACTTCACGGGCCTGGGTTCTGTTCAATTGTCTTTCGAATAGTCTCGAATTAAATCGTCGGACTTAAATATCGAGAGCTTCGCAAAGGAGCGTCATGCCGGCTAAGGCGAGTGTGGCCATTGTCGGGTCGGGAAACATCAGCACTGACCTGCTTTACAAGCTGCTGCGGTCGGACTGGCTGGAGCCGCGCTGGATGGTGGGCATCGACCCGGAAAGCGAAGGCCTGGCACGGGCCCGCAAGCTGGGTCTGGAGACCACGCACGAGGGCGTTGACTGGCTGTTGGCCCAGTCCGAGAAGCCCGACCTGGTGTTCGAGGCGACCAGCGCCTACGTGCACCGGGACGCGGCGCCGAAGTATGAGGCCGCGGGGATCCGGGCGATCGACCTGACGCCGGCCGCGGTGGGCCCCGCGGTCATCCCGCCGGCCAACCTGCGACAGCACCTCGATGCGCCGAACGTCAACATGATCACCTGCGGGGGCCAGGCGACCATCCCCATCGTGTACGCGGTCAGTCGCGCGTTGGTCGACCAGGGCGGGGTGCCGTACGCCGAGATCGTGGCGTCGGTGGCGTCGGTCTCCGCGGGGCCGGGCACCCGGGCCAACATCGATGAGTTCACCAAGACCACCAGCAAGGGTGTGGAAACCATCGGCGGTGCCAAGCGCGGCAAGGCGATCATCATCCTCAACCCCGCCGACCCACCGATGATCATGCGCGACACCATCTTCTGCGCCATCCCCGAGGACGCCGACCGGGACGCGATCGCCAAATCCATCCACGACGTCGTGGCCGAGGTGCAGACCTACGTGCCGGGGTATCGGCTGCTCAACGAGCCGCAGTTCGACGAGCCGTCGATGAACTCCGGTGGTCAGGCGGTCGTCACCACGTTCGTCGAGGTCGAGGGCGCCGGCGATTACCTGCCCCCGTATGCGGGCAACCTGGACATCATGACCGCCGCGGCCACCAAGGTCGGCGAGGAGATCGCGAAGGAATCCTTATCCGCGACGGCGGGAGGAGCGCAGGCATGAGCACTCAGGAGATCTTCTTCAACCCGATCTGGGACGTCCGGCTGACCGACACCTCGCTGCGCGACGGCTCCCACCACAAACGCCACCAATTCACCAAAGAAGAGGTGGGCGCCATCGTGGCGGCGCTGGACACCGCGGGTGTGCCGGTCATCGAGGTCACCCACGGCGACGGGCTGGGCGGGTCGAGCTTCAATTACGGGTTCTCCAAGACGCCCGAGCAGGAGCTGATCAAGCTGGCCGCCGAGACGGCCAAGGAAGCCAAGATCGCCTTCCTGATGCTGCCCGGCGTGGGCACCAAGGAGGACATCAAGGAAGCCCAGAACAACGGCGGCTCGATCTGCCGGATCGCCACCCACTGCACCGAGGCCGACGTGTCCATTCAGCACTTCGGCCTGGCCCGCGAGCTGGGGCTGGAAACCGTCGGGTTCCTGATGATGTCGCACACCATTTCGCCGGAAAAACTCGCGCAGCAGGCCCGCATCATGGCCGACGCGGGCTGCCAGTGCGTCTATGTGGTCGACTCGGCCGGCGCGCTGGTTCTCGAAGGGGTCCGCGACCGGGTGGCCGCGCTGGTCGCCGAATTGGGGTCGGCTGCTCAAGTTGGTTTTCATGGGCACGAGAACCTCGGCCTGGGGGTGGCGAACTCGGTGGAGGCGGTCCGGGCGGGCGCCAAGCAGATCGACGGCTCGTGTCGCCGGTTCGGCGCCGGCGCGGGCAACGCGCCCGTCGAGGCGCTCATCGGGGTGTTCGACAAGATCGGCGTCAAGACGGGTATCGACTTCTTCGACATCGCCGACGCCGCCGAAGAGGTGGTCGCCCCGGCGATGCCGGCAGAATGCCTGCTGGATCGCAACGCGCTGATCATGGGCTACTCGGGGGTGTACTCGAGCTTCCTCAAGCACGCCATCCGCCAGTCCGAGCGCTACGGCGTACCCGCGCATCAGCTGCTGCACCGGGCGGGTCAGCGCAAGCTCATCGGCGGCCAGGAAGACCAACTCATCGATATCGCGCTGGAAATCAAGCGCGAGCAAGAAAGCGGCACCGCGTCCTCGCGCTGACCACCTCCTCCTGAGCGACGAAACGCACAGGTTACGCAAAGCTGCCGCGAGTACTCTGGCGCGCATGAGCACATCCAACACAGTCGGCGCTCGCCGCCGCGGGCTGTACGGCCTGCTCGCCGGGGGGCTGCTGACCGCCACCGCCGCCGCGGTCATCGCGGTGCCACTGGCGGGCACGGTCAACGCGGCTCCCCAGTGCAACCAGACCGTCGGAAATTCCATCGACTCGTACCTGAAGCAGCACCCCCAGCTCCACCAGGAGCTGCAGGCCAGATCTCAGGCCGAGGGCGGTAACGGCAACGTCATGGACTACCTGAATCGGCATCCCGACGTCCGGCAGCACCTGATCGACCTGTCGCAGCAGTGCGCGCCCTAGCGAGTCGGCCTCGTCCTTGAACGTGCGGCCGACGCGCGGGAAACGTTCGCCATTGACGAAAAAGTAGAACACGTTCTAGCGTCTAGGCGTGTTCTCTGATCCCCTCACCGCCGCGATCGTCGAAGCCGAGAAACTGATCGCCGACGCCCCCCACATCGAGACCGACGCTGACCTGCTCGAAGGGCTGCAGTACCTGGCGGGCTGCGTTTCGGCCTGCATGCACCTGGCCTTCGACTACGACCGGGACCACCCGTTCCTGCAGTCGGGCACCGGACCGTTCACCAAGATGGGCCTTGACAACCCCGACACCCTCTACTTCGGCACCCGGGTGCACGCCAATCACGACTACGTCGTCACGGGCCGGCGCGGCACCACGACCGATCTGAGCTTCCAGCTGCTCGGCGGTGAATACACCGACGACAACGTGCCGGCCAGCCAGGCCGCGTTCGACGACCGTGAACTCGAAATCGACGCGGACGGCAGCTTCGAGTGGCGGGTGCGGCCCACCAGCCCGGGGCAGCTGGTCATCCGCGAGGTCTATGGCGACTGGTCGGCACAGCGCGGCACGCTGGCCATCTCCCGGCTGGACACCGCAGGCACCGCCCCACCGCCGCTGACCTGCGAAACCATCGAAAAGCGTTACGCCACAGCCGGGAAGCAGCTCGTCAACCGGGTGAAGACCTGGCTGCAATTTCCGCAGTGGTTTTATCTCGACCTCCCGGTCAACACCATGGTCGCACCGCGGCTGACGCCGGGTGGGCTGGCGACGCAATATTCGTCGGTGGGCCACTACGACCTGCGGCCCGATCAGGCACTGGTGATCACCATCCCGGTCTCCGACGCCCCCTACCTCGGCTTCCAACTGGGCAGCCTGTGGTACATCTCGCTGGACTACATCAACCACCAGACGTCGCTGAACAATACTCAGGCGCAAGCGGATCCGGATGGAAAGGTGCGCATCGTCGTGGCCGACCAGAACCCGGGGGTGACCAACTGGGTGGAGACACTGAACCATCGGCGGGGCTTCCTGCAGTTCCGCTGGCAGCGGGTGTCCCGTCAACTCACCGAGGCCGACGGCCCCACCGTGGACCTGGTCGACTTCGACGCCATACCGGCCACGTTGCCCTACTTCGAGCACAATAAGATTTCCGACGACGAATGGCGTGCGCGAATAGTGCTGCGTCAACAACAAATTGCGGCCAGGATGCTGGGGTGACGATGTCAGGATTGCTGAACGACAAGGTCGTCGTCATCAGTGGCGTGGGACCGGGGCTCGGCACCACCCTGGCGCACCGGTGCTCTCAGGACGGTGCCGACCTGGTGCTGGCGGCGCGGACCGTGGAGCGGCTGGAAAACGTCGCCAAGCAGATCAACGACACCGGGCACAAGGCGTTGGCGGTGCGTGCCGATATCACCGACGACGACGAGGTCAACTACCTCGTCGAGACCACCATGGCGACCTACGGCAAGGTCGACGTGCTGGTCAACAACGCGTTCCGGGTGCCGTCCATGAAGCCGTTGGCCGGCACCAGTTTTCAGCACATCCGTGACGCGATCGAGCTGAGCGCGCTCGGCGCGTTGCGGCTCATCCAGGCTTTCACGCCCGCGTTGGAGAAGTCACACGGGTCGATCGTCAACGTCAACTCCATGGTGCTACGGCACTCCCAAGCCAAATACGGCGCCTACAAGATGGCCAAGTCGGCGCTGCTGTCCATGTCGCAATCCCTGGCCACCGAGCTGGGTGAGAAGGGGATCCGCGTCAATTCAGTTGCCCCCGGCTATATCTGGGGTGAAACATTGCAGGCTTATTTCGAGCACCAGGCAGGCAAGTACGGCACCACGGCGGAGGAGATCTACGCGGCGACCGCGGCGAACTCCGACCTGAAGCGCCTGCCCACCGAGGACGAGGTGGCCTCGGCGATCCTTTTCCTGGCCAGCGATCTGTCCAGCGGCATCACCGGGCAGACCCTGGACGTCAACTGCGGGGAGTACCACAACTGATGTCCGATCGCACCGATATCGGCACCGTCGACGAACTGCACGCATCGGCCACCAAGCTGACCGGCCTCGACGACTTCGGCACCGACGACGACAACTACCTCGAAGCGCTGGAGGTGCTGCTGGACTCGTACCGGCGGGAAGCCGGTCTAACCGTGTTGGGCAGCAAGATGAATCGGTTCTTCCTGCGCGGCGCGCTGGTGGCCCGGCTGCTGTCCGAGGCGTCCTGGAAGCAGTACCCGCAGCACGCCGACGTGGTGATCGAACGCCCGATCTTCGTCACCGGCCTGGTGCGCACCGGCACCACCGCGCTGCACCGCCTGCTCGGCGCCGACCCCGCGCATCAGGGCCTGCACATGTGGCTGGCCGAATTCCCGCAGCCTCGTCCACCACGCGAAACCTGGGAGTCGCATCCCCTCTATCGCCAACTCGACGATCAATTCAACAAGCACCACCAGGACAACCCCGGGTACACCGGCCTGCACTTCATGGCCGCATACGAACTGGAGGAGTGCTGGCAGCTGCTTCGGCAATCGATGCATTCGGTGTCCTACGAGACGTTGGCGCATGTGCCCACGTACGCGCAGTGGCTGTCGCAACAGGACTGGACGCCGTCCTACCAGCGGCACCGCAAAAACCTCCAGCTGATCGGACTGAACGACACCGAAAAGCGTTGGGTGCTGAAAAATCCCAGTCATCTGTTTGCGTTGGACGCCTTGATGGCGACGTATCCCGACGCGCTGGTGATTCAGACACATCGGCCGGTCGAGACGATCATGGCTTCGATGTGCTCGCTTGCCCAGCACACCGCCGAGGGATGGTCGACGAAGTTCGACGGAGCTCAAATCGGCGCTGACGCAATGGATACCTGGTCGCGTGGACTGGAGCGCTTCAACACCGCCCGCGCCAAATACTCGCCGTCTCAGTTCTATGACGTCGACTACAAGGAACTGATCGCCGATCCGATCGGCACGGTGGCCGACATCTACCGCCACTTCGGATTGTCGCTGACCGAGGAGGCGCGGGCGGCGATGGAAAAGGCGCACGCCGACAGCCAGTCCGGCGAGCGGGCGCCGAAACACCGCTACTCGCTGGCCGATTACGGGCTGACCGTTGAAACCGTCAAGGAGCGGTTCGCGGGATTGTAGTCAGTCGCCGATACGCTGCGGCCCTAACCACACACCGTCTGGAGACCGATGGCGCCGGCCCGCTCGCGCGCCGAGGCAAGGTCCGGTGATGCCGCGAACCGATGGCCAGCGCTCGAGACGGCGACATCGCGGTGGTATTCCTCGAGGCGTTCGAGCCGATAACCAAACTGCCCCAAGGGCAGTGATTCAGTCAGCGTCCGGATCGTCGGGCTCGGCCAGATAGCCCTCCGCGACGGCGTGTTCGATGCTGTCGCTCAGTTTGGGGCACGACCGGGTGCGTGCGGTATCGCCGCCGGAGTTACGCACCTCGGTGAAGTGCGCGCAGCGCTGCAATGCTTCGGTGTTCCATTGCACGGCGGTGTGGCCCGGGCCCAGCCTTCGGACGGTGACGGTGACGTGGCAGAACCGGCAATCCACCGGAAGCAGCCCCGAACTGAGGTAGCGTTCTCGGTCGGCGCGGCTGGCCTCGGCGACGGCGGCGGCGCGTTGCGGATCGTTGGCGAAATCCCTTGACTTCGACCAAGATCCGCCATTGCTTTCGGAACTGACCGGTCGCTCGTCGTGGTCGTGGTGATCGCCGTGCAGCAACAACATCGACCGAGCGAGCCGATCGACGTCAGGAACCTGATCGCCGGGCATGTCGGTCAGTGTTGCTCCGCGGGTACGTCTTCGGTCTCTTTGGTCTTCAGGTTCTCTTCGACCTCGGCGTTCCAGTACTCGTTGGCGCGCGTGGTGTCCACCTCGATCTCGAAGCGTTCCACCATCTCCGGCTGGATGTCGGCAACGTCGACATAGAACTGCTGATACCAGCGACGCAGCTGATAGACGGCGCCGTCCTCCTCGACCAGCAGCGGGTTGTCGATGCGGGTCTTGTGCTTCCAGATTTCGACGTCCTGAAGGAAGCCCTTGCTGACGCCTTCGGTGAACACCCGCGACAGCTTCTCGGTCATCTTTTCGTCCATGCCCTTGGGCTTTTCGACGATGACGCCCCACTGCAGCACGAACGAGTTCTGGGTAACCGGGTAGTGGCAGTTGATCAGGATCGACTCGGCCTTGTATCCGCCGTAGCTGTTGTGCAGCCAGTTGATCATGAAGGACGGCCCGAAGTACGACGCCTCCGAGTCGAGGTGCGCCTCACCGTACGAGGTGCCCAGGTCGTTGACGTCCGGCCGCCCCACGTTGTGCAGATACTGCGACGCGATGTGGCCCTCGAAAACGTTCTTGAAGTACGTCGGCAAACCGAAGTGGATGTAGAAGAAGTGCGCCATGTCGGTGACGTTGTCGATGATGTCGCGGCAGTTCGACCCCTCGATGAGGATCCGGTTCCACCGCCATTCGGTCCACTCGTCACTCGCCGCTTCCGGGATGTCGGGAATCCGCACCGCGGGGTCCGGCGGGTTCTGCTCGTGGTCGTGCCAGACGAACAGCAGGCCGCCGCGTACATCGGTCGTCCACGAGCGGGTGCGCGCCGTCTTGGGTGTGCGCTTGGCGTACGGCACCAGCTTGCAGCGCCCATCACCACCCCAGCGCCAGTCGTGGAACGGGCAGGCCACCTCGTCGCCCTTGATGGTGCCCTCCGAGAGGTCGCCACCCATGTGCCGGCAATAACCGTCCAGCACCTTCAGGTCCCCACTTGAGTCGGCGAAGACCACGAGCTTGGTACCGAACGCCTCGACGGAGTGCGGCTTACCGTCCTGGAAATCCTTCGCGACGCCCAGGCAGTGCCAGCCCCGGGCGTACCTCGTCGGCAACGCGCCGGGATCGATTTCCCGGATGCCGACCGCTTTGGTGTCGGTACTCACCAGTCACCTCCAACTCACGACCCCTCTAACTAGAACACGTTACAGTTTTGCGCCCGGGGCGCGCAACGACGGCGAGTCTGGCTGGGCTTTCCCGCGGCGTGCGCGCACTCGGGGTATATCTAGACGATGCCGCTGTTTGCTTTCGAGGGGCGGGCGCCGCGGGTGGATCCCACCGCGTTCGTGGCCCCGACCGCCACCCTGATCGGCGACGTTGTCGTCGAGGCCGGTGCCTCGGTGTGGTTCAACACCGTCCTGCGCGCCGATTATGGGCCCATCGTGGTGCGGGAGGGCGCGAACGTGCAGGACGGGTCCGTGCTGCACGCGCCGCCGGGCATCCCGGTCGACATCGGCCCGGGCGCCACGGTGGCGCACATGTGCTGCATTCACGGGGTGCACGTCGGGTCCGAGGCCTTGATCGCCAACCACGCCACCGTTCTCGACGGCGCGGTGATCGGCGCACGGAGCCTGATCGCAGCCCACTCGCTGGTGACGGCCGGCACCCAGATTCCGGCCGGCATGCTGGCGGTAGGCGCACCGGCGCAGATCAAGGGCCCGGTCGCCGGGACGGGCGCCGAGATGTGGGTCAAGGTGAATCCGCAGGCCTATCGCGAGCTGGCTCAGCGGCACCTGGCCGGGCTCGAGCCGCTCTAGACCTTCCGGGCCGACGTGTCCGCGCAACGCGTCAGACACTGGCGAAAAGGCGATGCGTCGCGATCCAATCGTCGATGAGGCCCATGGTGGCGGGTAACGCCGCTCCGGAAAACACCATGTGGTCAGACCCCGGGATCTCCACGTAACTCGCGTTGGCAAACCGGCCCGCCGTCCGGCGCGCCAGACGGGGCGGCATGATGCGGTCGTGGGCGCCACTGATGACGAGCACCGGTCCCGTGACGGCGCCGAAGTCCACTCTTGCGGCCTTGTTGCGGTCCAGCCACGGCATAGCCAGTTCGAAAAACAGCACCCGCCCGGATTCGCAGACCAGGTCGTCGAACACCTCGCGAGCCGCCTCCTCGGTCTGGGCGCTAGCGATCCCTCGCCGAAACCGTTGCCACGCCGGGGGATAGACGGCCCTGGCCCATGGCCGCGGCTTATGGGCGTGCGGCAGCGCGATGCCGATCGTCGTTGTATTCAGACCCGAGGGCCCCATTGACGACGGGCAGGCGGCGACGACGCCGGCATGTGCCGTCTGGGCCGCGACCAGCTGGACCAGCAGGCCCCCCAACGAGTGCCCGACCAGCAGCGGCGGGGAATCCAACGATGCGACCAGCGCAACGAGATCGTGTGTGTAGTCGCGGATGCTCAACGACGCGATCTTGGCCGCACCGTCGCGCAGGGGCAGTTCGTGATGGCGCAATGTCGGCGTGTGCACCGTGAAGCCACGTTCCGCAAAAGCGGCCCGGGCGGGTGCCCACTGCTCCCCGCGGCTCCATGAACCGTGCACGAGAACGGCGTGCTTGTCGGACATGAAGATAGCGTGCCAGCAGATGGGGCCGACGGTCGGCAGAATCGAAGCAGCGAGGGGAACTCGGCACTAACGTGTGATGTCGACCCCGCGTCCTAGCTGGTTACCTTCTTCAACGTGGCTGTCGCCCGGTCCATCTCCCAGTACGCGCGCAGGGCGGTCATCTTGCCCTCGTCGTCGGCCTTGTACGTGAACACACCCTCGGCGGTCACCTGGTAGTCACCATGGGTGATGAGGATGTGCCCGACATTGGCTTCCTCGTTGCCGCATTGGTAGGTGTCGCGGAAGACGAACTCGATTTTGGTGGTGGGGGCGATGGCCTTGTCCCAGAAGGCCGAGATCGCGTCGCGGCCCCGGTGGCCCCTGCCCTCCGGGTCGAACGCCGACGGCCCGATCGGATCCTCCACGACGGCGTCGTCGGCGAACACCGCCAGCCACGCCTCTTTGTCCCTGGCTATGACCGCCTCGCGCGAGCGCCGACCGGCCTCGTGCGCCGGGTGTTCGCTCACGCGTCGACTTTCTCAGGCGTGGGCTTGTCCGCACCGACCACCCACATGGAGTAGTACTGCGAGCCACCGCCGTAGGCGTGGCCCAAGGCCTTGCGCGCGCCCTGAACCTGGTGATCCCCACCTTTGCCCATCACCTGAATCGCCGCCTCGGCGAACCGAATCAGGCCGGAGGCGCCGATCGGGTTCGACGACAGCACACCGCCGGACGGGTTGACCGGCAGCCGTCCGCCGATCGCCGTCTCGCCGGCTTCGGTGAGTTTCCAGCCCTCGCCCTCGGGCGCAAACCCGAGGTTTTCCAACCACATCGGCTCGAACCACGAGAACGGCACGTAGATTTCCGCGGCGTCGATCTCGTCGATCGGGCTGGTGATGCCCGCCGCCTTCCACAGCGCGGCGGCCGCGTCACGCCCGGCCTGCGGGCTGACCTGGTCGCGGCCCGAGAACTGCAGCGGCTCGGTGCGCAGCGCGGTGGCATGAATCCATGCCACCGGTTGTCCTTGCGCCAGACGGGCTTCGGCAGCCTCCTCGTTGCCGATCACGACCGCGGCGGCGCCGTCCGATGACGGACACGTCTCGTCGTAACGGATGGGATCCCACAGCATCGGCGACTCCATCACCTTCTCCAAAGTGATGTCGGGCTGGTGCAGGTGGGCCAGCGGGTTGCGGGCCCCGTTGAGCCGGTCCTTCACCGCGACCATGGCGCCGATGTTCAACGGTGCGCCCGACCGGCGGATGTACGACCGCACGTGTGGGGCGAAATAACCGCCCGCACCGGCGCCGACCGGCTTGATGAAGGGGATCGGAATCGACAACGCCCACATCGCGTTTGACTCCGACTGCTTTTCCCAGGCCATCGCCAGCACACGCCGGTATTTGCCCGATTGGACGAGGCTGGTGGCCACCACCCCGGTGGATCCGCCGACCGAACCCGCGGTGTGCACCCGGATCAGCGGCTTGCCGGTGGCTCCCATGGCGTCGGCCATAAACAGCTCGGGCATCATGACGCCCTCGAAGAAGTCGGGCGCCTTGCCGACGACCACCGCGTCGATGTCGTCGAAGGTGGAGCCGGAGTCGGCCAGCGCGCGGTCGATCGCTTCGCGCACCAGCCCGTTCATCGAGACATCTTGTCGCTTCGCGACGTACTTCGTTTGTCCGGTACCGAGTACCGCGGCGAGGTTCGGGCCTGCACCGGCCATCAGTTCATTCCTTCCATGACCGCGACCAGGTTCTGTTGCAACGCGGGCCCGCTGGTGGCATGCGCGAGCACCCGCTCGGCCGACCCGTTCCAAATGTGTTGCGCCGCAAAGCCGATGCGCTCGAGCCCGGCGACGAACATGGGGTTCGCGGTCAGCGCGCCGCCGGACGGATTGACTTTGGTTGGCCCCGGAATCCGAATGGCATCCGCGACGATCAGGTGCTGGTGGGTGAAGGGCGCGCAGATCTCGGCAACGTCGAGGTTGTCGATCCTGCCCCCCGTCGCCGCTTGAGCCGCCGCCCTGGTCGACACCGATTGGGTGAGGTCGCGCGCGCCGAGCGAAGGCGTCTCGATGCGGTGCTCGATTCCCGTTATCCAGGCTGGGTTTTCGCGCAGTTCGCGCGCCCGGTCACCGGCCGCGAGCACGATGGCGGCGGCGCCGTCGGTGATGGGCGCGATGTCGTGGCGCCGCAGTGGCTCGGCGAAGAATGGCCTTTCGAGCAGTTCCGCGACGCTCATCGCCGGCTCCACAGAATCCGCCCGGCGGGCATTCTCGAAGGTGTCGAACGCGACGCGCGCCATCTGCTCTTCGGTCCACTTGCCGGTGTCGAGCCCGACGCGGGCCTGCAGCCCCGCCATCGACACGGAGTCCGGCCACAGCGGCGCGACGGTGTACGGGTCGGTCTGCCGCGACAGGATCCGTCGCAGAATCCCAGCCGAGGACTTGCCGAACCCGTACACCAGCGCGGTGTCCACCTCGCCGGTCAGCAGCTTGATGTACGCCTCGTAGAGGGCCCAGGCCGCGTCCATCTCGACATGCGACTCGTTGATCGGCGGGACAGCGCCGATCGAGTCAATTGCCGAGATGAACGAGAAAGCCCGTCCTGCAAGGTAATCGGACGAACCCGAGCACCAGAAGCCGATGTCGGCCTTGGTGATTCCGAGGTCCTCGTAGAGCTGGGCGAAGCACGGCATCAACATCTCGACACCGTTGGTGGTGCCGTCGGTGCGGCGGACATGCGGCGCGTGGGCAAAGCCGACCACCGCAACGTTGCGAGCGCTCATTTACAGGTAGGCCCTTTACAGGTGGTGCTTGTAGGTGTCGTACTCGGCGTCGGGTTCCCCTGTCGGCCGGAAGTACTCGATGTTGTCGATGCCAAAGCCCCACTCCTCGCGGGGTTTCCACACGGCTTCCACGCGCATCCCCATCCGCACCTCGTGGGCGTCGATATCGGCGACCAGGTGCAGAAAGGGAATGTCGGCCCCGTCGAGCAACACATAGGCCGCCACGTACGGCGGTTTGATGCGCTGTCCCTGGAACGGGATGTTGATGATCGCGAACGTCGTGACCGTGCCGTTGTCCGGCAGCTCGACGAACTCGGTGGTGGGCTGGCCGGTGGCCGGGTCCGCGCCGTGCGGCGGGAAGTAGACCTTGCCGGTTTTGCCGGTCCGCGCGCCCAGCAGCTTGCCCTGGGCGATGGCGCGCAAGTAGGCGCTCTCCTCATGGGAGGCGGTGTGCTGAATCGTCAGCGAGATTGGCGTGACGATCATGGTCACCGGATCCTGTTCGCCCGCGGCGTGTTCGGACACGGGTTCGGCTTCCTCGCCGAGTGCGAAGTAGGCGATGTCGGTAATCGCGCCCACCGGCTCGTCGGCCCAGTGCACGTGCACCCGGGAGCCGCACTTGATGGCGGAAGGACTGCCGGCGTCGACGGCGTGCATCAGCGGGGTGTCCGCGCCGTCGAGCTTGATCAGCGCCCAGGCGAACGGACGGTCCAGCGGCTGGCCTTCCAACGGTTCGGGTTGCCACGTCCAGGACACGACGGTGCCGACGCTGGAGACCGGTACCATTTCGCCCAGCGGCTCGTAGGTAACCGGGTCATATTCCGCCGGTGGAACGTGCACCCGGCCATCGGATCCGCGGGCCCCCAAGACATGGCGCTCACGCAGTGCGGTGAAGAACTTGCTTAGCGTGGGGCCGACCGAACGGGTGTAGTCGAAAGACAACGTCAGTGGCGCGGAGAGCGGTGGCTCAGGGTGATCCGTCAAGGTCGGGCTGCTCGAGCTGGCTGTCACGCCATCGAGTAGAACAGGTTCTAAGAACGGTTTCAACATCGGGTCGCCGGAAGGGTCAATGACTATGAAGCTGGGGTTGCAGCTCGGGTATTGGGGCGCTCAGCCGCCGCAGAATCACGCGGAGCTCGTAGCCGCGGCGGAGGAAGCCGGTTTCGACGCCGTATTCACCGCCGAGGCGTGGGGGTCCGACGCCTACACGCCGCTGGCCTGGTTGGGATCGTCGACCCACCGGCTCCGGCTGGGCACCTCGGTGATCCAGCTGTCCGCGCGCACCCCGACGGCAACCGCGATGGCCGCGCTGACGCTCGACCACCTGTCCGGCGGCCGGCACATCCTGGGCCTCGGCGTCTCCGGCCCACAGGTGGTCGAGGGCTGGTACGGCCGGCCGTTCCCCAAGCCACTGGCCCGCACCCGCGAGTACGTCGACATCATGAGGCAGGTCTGGGCGCGAGAGAAGGCGGTGACCAGCGACGGGCCGCATTATCCGTTGCCGCTGACGGGGGAGGGGACGACCGGCCTAGGCAAGGCGCTCAAGCCCATCACCCACCCGTTGCGCCCCGACATCCCGATCATGCTGGGGGCCGAGGGGCCGAAGAACGTCGCGCTGGCCGCCGAGATTTGCGATGGCTGGCTGCCGATCTTCTACACGCCGCGGATGGCGGATACCTACAACGAATGGCTCGACGAGGGCTTCGCGCGGCCCGGGGCGCGGCGCAGCCGCGAGGACTTCGAGATCTGCGCGACCGCCAACATCGTCATCACCGACGACCGCGCCGCCGCCTTCGCGGCCATGAAGCCCTATCTGGCCCTCTACATGGGCGGTATGGGCGCCGAGGACACCAACTTCCACGCCGACGTGTACCGCCGGATGGGCTACGCCGAGGTGGTCGACGAGGTGACCAAGCTCTTCCGCAGCAATCAGAAGGACAAGGCCGCGACGATCATCCCGGACGAGGTCGTCGACGACGCCGCGATCGTCGGCGATATCAACTACGTCCGTGAGCAGGTCAAGGTCTGGGAAGCCGCCGGCGTCACCATGATGGTGGTCAACGGACGCAACGAGGCCCAGATCAGGGAGCTCGCCACGCTGATCTGACCCGCTATTGCCGAACGAATAGAACACGTTCTAGATTGGCCCGATGACAGCCTCGCAGCACACCATCGCGGGCACGGTACTCACGATGCCGGTGCGAATCCGCCAGGCAAATCAACATATGGCGATGTTCTCCGTCGACGCCGACGCCGCGCAGCAGATGATCGACTACAGCGGCCTGCAGGTCTGCCGCTACCTTCCCGGCCGCGCGATCGTGGTGCTGATGTTGATGCACTACATCGACGGCGACCTGGGCCAGTACCACGAGTTCGGCACCAGCGTGATGGTCAACCCGCCCGGCTCGAACGCAAGCGGGCCGCGTGCCCTGCAGTCGGCCGGTGCCTTCATTCACCACCTTCCCGTCGACCAGGCGTTCACCTTGGAAGCGGGAACCAAGATCTGGGGCTACCCGAAGGTGATGGGCGACTTCACCGTTCGGGAGGGCCGCCGGTTCGGTTTTGACCTCAGCATCGACGGCCAGCCGGTGATCGGCATGGAATTCCGCCGCGGCCTGCCGTTCCGGCTGACCCCGCGCCAGCAAGCGCAACGCACCTACTCGCACCGCGACGGAATCACCCGCGAGACCGCCTTCGAGCACACCCTGGACGGCGTGCGAACGCGATTCGGCGGGGTGAGCGTCCGGCTCGGCGAGCATCCGTACTCGAAAGAGCTTGCTTCGCTTGGTCTTCCGAAGCGTGCCATGGTGTCCAGCTCTGTTGACCGCGTACAAATGTCCTTCGGTGATGCCCAGGAGATCTCATGACGATGACGAAACCCGACGTCGACCTCACCGACGGGACTTTCTACGCCGGTGACTCTCGGCCCATCTACAAGTGGATGCGCGAGCACGAGCCGGTCTTCCGGGACCGCAATGGATTGGCCGCCGCCTCGACCTACCAGGCGGTGATCGAGGCGGAGCGCAACCCGGACTTGTTCTCCAACGCCGGCGGCATCCGACCCGATCAACCTGGGGTCGAAATGATGATAGAGATGGACGATCCGCAACATCTGTTGCGCCGCAAGCTCGTCAACTCCGGTTTCACCCGCAAACGCGTGAAAGACCTGGAATCCAAGATCGTTTCGCTCTGTGACACGCTGATCGACGCGGTGTGCGAGCGCGGCGAGTGTGACTTCGTCTGGGACCTGGCCGCGCCCCTGCCGATGGCCGTCATCGGCGACATGCTCGGCGTGCGGCCGGAAGAACGCACGATGTTCCTGAAGTGGTCCGACGAGCTGGTCGGCGCGTTGAGCAGCACCGCCGCTGAAGCGGACGTCCAGGTCACCATGGAAGCTTTCGCGGCCTACAGCCAGTACATGATGGGGATGATCGAAGCCCGCAAGAAGGAGCCGACCGATGACCTGGTCAGCGTCCTCGTGCACGCGGAGGTCGAGGGCTCGCGGCTCGAGGACCACCAGATCGTCACCGAGGTCCTGCTGCTGTTGATCGGCGGCGACGAGACCACGCGCCACACGCTGTCTGGCGGGACGAGGCAGCTGCTGTTGCACCCCGATCAGCACCGGCGCCTGGCGGCCGACCTGAGCTTGCTACCCAACGCGATCGAGGAGATGCTCCGCTGGACCGCGCCGGTGAAGAACATGGCGCGCACGATCACAGCCGACACCGAATTCCACGGCACCCAGCTGCGCCAGGGCGAGAAGATGATCCTGCTGTTCGAGTCGGCGAACTTCGACGAGAAGGTCTTCGACGACCCGGAGACGTTCAACATGGAGCGCTACCCGAACAACCACCTTGCCTTCGGCTTCGGGACGCATTTTTGTCTCGGTAACCAGCTCGCGCGGCTGGAGCTGTCGATCATGCAGACCCGGCTGCTGCAGCGGCTACCGGACATGCGGCTGGCTTCGGACGCCGACCTGCCCTTGCGTCCCGCCAATTTCGTGTCCGGCCTGGAGAAAATGCCGGTGGCGTTCACGCCGACCGCGCCGCTGGGCTGAGCGCCGCCCCTGTTCGCCGAGCGTGATCTGAGGGCGAGGAAATCGGCCGAAACCAGCCATGAGTTCACGCTCGGCGGGTCCAGGCGGCGGCCACGCGTGCGAGGATTCCGCCCCGCGTGTCGCCGGCCGTGACCCGGATGGCCATCCATCCGAGGTCGGCCAGCGCTTCGTAGCGGGCGTCAGTGCGCCCGATGCCAGCGCCTCGCTGCCGATGAACGGTTCCCGCATGCCGGCAGTGTGGCGCGGGGGACTGACAACGCCGAACGTGACGTCAGGGCGAAAAATCGGCCGAAAAGTGGCCCTCAGTTCACGTTCGGCGCCAAGAGGAGGGTTACTTGTTCTGGAAGTTGGGCTTGCGCTTCTCGGCGAACGCCCGGGGGCCTTCCTTGGCATCATCGGACAGGAACACCTTGATGCCGATCTGAGTGTCGATCTTGAAGGCCTCGTTCTCGTGCATGCCCTCGGTCTCGCGGATCGCCCGCAGGATCGCCTGCACGGCCAGCGGGCCGTTGTTCTCGATGATCTCGGCGATCTCGAGGGCCTTCGTCAGCGCCTGCCCGTCGGGCACCACATGCCCGATCAGGCCCATCTCCTTGGCTTCGGCGGCGGTGATGTGCCGCCCGGTCAGCAGCAGGTCGCACGCCACCGTGTAGGGAATCTGGCGCACCAGCCGCACAGCCGATCCGCCCATCGGGTAGAGGCTCCACTTGGCCTCCGAGATGCCGAACTTGGCGCTCTCGCCCGCGATGCGGATGTCGGTGCCCTGCAGGATCTCGGTGCCCCCGGCGATCGCGGGTCCCTCGACGGCCGCGATCAGTGGCTTGGTCAGCCGGCGGCCCTTCAGGAGAGCGTCGATTCGCGACGGGTCGTAGCTGCCGTCCTTGAAAGACTCACCCGGCGGCTTCTTGGTTGCCGCCTTGAGGTCCATGCCGGCGCAGAAGTAGCCACCGGCCCCGGTCAGGATGCAGCAGCGAATGTCTGGATCGTTGTCGACGCGGTCCCAGGCCTGCACCATGATTTCCATCATTTCGGTGCTCAGGGCGTTGCGGGCGTGCGGCCGGTTCAACGTGACGATCAGGGTGTGGCCACGCTGTTCCACCAGCGCATCTGCTCCAGAGGGGCCGGACTGCTCGTTTGCTGGGGCCGGTGCCACGGCTACCGCCTTTCCGTCGACGAGGGGCATGAGCTTGTCAAGAAATGTAACACGTTCTAATTTGGTGGCCGTGGCCCTGAATATTGCCGATCTCGCAGAGCACGCCATCGACGCTGTGCCGGACCGTGTCGCCCTGATCTGCGGCGACGAGAAGCTGACCTACGCCCAACTTGAGGAGAAGGCCAACCGCCTGGCCCACTACCTGATCGACCAGGGGGTGAAAAAGGACGACAAGGTCGGGCTGTACTGCCGTAACCGCATCGAGATCGTCATCGCGATGCTCGGCATCGTGAAGGCCGGCGCCATCCTGGTGAACGTCAACTACCGCTACGTCGAGGGTGAGCTTCGCTACCTGTTCGACAACTCCGACATGGTCGCCCTGGTCCACGAGCGCCAGTACTCCGACCGGGTGGCCAACGTGCTGCCGGACACCCCGAACGTCAAGACGATCCTCGTCATCGAGGACGGCTCCGACAACGACTACCAGCGCTACGGCGGTGTCGAGTTCTACTCGGCGATCGCTCAAGGATCCCCCGAGCGCGACTTCGGCGAGCGCAGCGCCGACGACATCTACCTGCTCTACACCGGCGGCACGACCGGCTTCCCGAAGGGCGTGATGTGGCGCCACGAGGACATCTACCGGGTGCTGTTCGGCGGAACCGATTTCGCGACAGGCAAATTCGTCGAGGACGAGCACGACCTGGCCAAGGCCGCGGCCGCCAATCCGCCGATGGTGCGCTACCCGATTCCGCCGATGATCCACGGCGCCACCCAGTCGGCCACCTGGATGTCGATCTTCTCGGGCCAAACCACCGTGCTCGCACCGGAATTCAACGCCGAGGAGGTGTGGCGCACGATCCACGAGCACAAGGTGAACCTGCTGTTCTTCACCGGCGACGCGATGGCGCGCCCGCTGCTCGACGCGCTCGACACCGACCACGACTACGACCTTTCGTCGCTGTTCCTGCTCGCCAGCACCGCGGCGCTGTTCTCGCCGAGCATCAAGGAAAGGCTGCTCGAGCTGCTGCCCAACCGTGTCATCACCGACTCGATCGGCTCCTCGGAGACCGGATTCGGCGGTACGAGCATCGTCGCGAAGGACGCGCCGCACGCCGGCGGCCCGCGCGTGACGATCGACCACCGCACCGTCGTCCTCGACGAGGAGGGCAACGAGGTCAAGCCCGGCTCGGGTGTGCGCGGCTTCATCGCCAAGAAGGGCAACATCCCGGTCGGCTACTACAAGGACGAGAAGAAGACCGCCGAAACGTTCAAGACCATCAACGGGGTCCGCTACGCGATCCCCGGAGACTGGGCCCTCGTCGAGGAGGACGGCTCCGTGACGATGCTGGGCCGCGGCTCGGTGTCGATCAACAGCGGCGGCGAGAAGATCTACCCCGAGGAGGTCGAGGCGGCGCTCAAGGGCCACCCCGACGTGTTCGACGCGCTGGTGGTCGGTGTTCCCGATCCCCGCTACGGCCAACACGTGGCCGCCGTCGTGCAGCCCCGCCCGGGTGCCCGGCCGTCGCTGGTGGAGCTGGACCGCTTCGTGCGCTCCGAGATCGCCGGATACAAAGTGCCCCGCAGCCTTTGGCTGGTCGACGAGGTGAAGCGGTCACCGGCCGGTAAGCCCGACTACCGCTGGGCCAAGGAGCAGACGGAGGCGCGCCCGGCCGACGACGTGCACGCCGCCCACGCGACCGCTTGAGCGACTTCGTCAAGCAACACCCGGCCGCGCCCAGTAATTACTTTGCGTGGGAGGCCGCCGGATTGCGGTGGCTGGCCGGCGTCGACGGGGGTGTGCCCTGCGCGCGCGTTGTCTCCGTCGACGCGACGAGCCTGACCCTGCGGCGGCTCGAGTCGGTGACACCGACTCCCGAGGCGGCGCTCGCGTTCGGCGGCCGGCTCGCGGTGACGCACGACGCCGGTGCCCCCGACTTCGGCGCCGGGCCCGACGGGTGGGACGGACCCGGGTTCTTCGGGCCGCTGTCCCAGCCGCTGCCGATGTCGCTGCGGCGGCACCGCCGCTGGGGCGACTTCTACGCCGAGGAGCGGCTACTCCCGATGGTGGAGCTGGCCGCGGCGCGGCTCGATGCGTCCACCCGCAGCGCCATCGATTCCGTCGTAGCGCGTTGTCGCTCGGGTGATTTCGACGACGACGACCCGCCCGCCCGGCTGCACGGCGATCTGTGGGGCGGCAACGTGATGTGGACGCCCGACGGGGTGGTGCTGATCGACCCGGCCGCGCACGCCGGTCACCGCGAGAGCGACCTGGCGATGCTCGCGCTGTTCGGTTGCCCGCACTACGATGCCATCGTCGCGGGCTACGAGCGGGTGCGGCCGCTGCGCGCCGGCTGGCGCAACCGCATCGGGCTGCACCAGCTCTTTCCCCTGCTGGCGCACGTCGTGCTGTTCGGCGGCGGGCACGCCCAGCGGACGCACGCCTGCGCCCGCGCCGCGCTGACCCTCTGACGCCGCGTCTACTCTTGATCGCGATGACGGTCGATGTGTGGATGCAGCACCCCACTGCGCGGTTCCTGCGCAGCGACATGCTGGCATCCTTGCGGCGCTGGACCGGTGACTCCATACCGGACGCCGACGTCCCGATCGAGGCGAGCATCGCGACCATGGACGCGGCCGACGTCCGCTTCGGCCTGCTCAGCGCGTGGCGCGGCCCCGGCGGCCAGGATTTGATTTCCAACGACGAGGTCGCCGAGTGGATTCGCCTGCATCCGAACCGGTTTGGCGGACTGGCCACCGTCGACCTCGATCGCCCGATGGAAGCGGTCCGTGAGCTGAGGCGCCGCGTTCGAGAGGGATTCCTGGGCCTGCGGGTGGTGCCGTGGCTGTGGAACGCGCCACCCACCGACCGCCGCTACTATCCGCTGTTCGCCGAATGCGTGGAGCTCAGGGTGCCGTTCTGCACCCAGGTGGGCCATACCGGTCCGCTGCGGCCATCGGAGACCGGCCGCCCAATCCCCTACATCGACCAGGTCGCGCTCGACTTTCCCGAGCTGGTGATCGTGTGTGGCCACGTCGGGTATCCGTGGACCGAGGAGATGGTCGCCGTCGCCCGCAAGCATCCGAACGTCTACATCGACACGTCGGCCTACACGATCAAGCGACTTCCGGATGAGCTCGTCCGGTTCATGAAAACCGGTACCGGACAACGCAAGGTCTTGTTCGGCACCAACTATCCGATGATGACCCACGCGCACGCTTTGGCGGGACTGGCGGACCTCGGTCTGGCCGACGAGGGCCGCCGAGACTTCTTGCACGGCAACGCCGAGCGTGTTTTCAAACTGGAGGCGATCACGTGAACGGTGCCCAGGCCCTGATCAACACCCTGGTCGACGGTGGCGTCGACGTGTGTTTCGCCAACCCGGGCACCTCGGAGATGCATTTCGTGGCCGCGCTGGACACCGTCCCGCGCATGCGCGGTGTGCTGGCGCTGTTCGAGGGCGTCGCGACCGGCGCGGCCGACGGCTACGCCCGCATCGCAGGCCGGCCGGCCGCGGTGCTGCTGCACCTGGGTCCCGGCCTGGGCAACGGCCTGGCGAACCTGCACAACGCCCGGCGCGCTCAGGTGCCGATGGTGGTGGTCGTCGGCGACCACGCGACGTATCACAAAAAGTACGACGCCCCACTGGAATCCGACATCGACGCGCTCGCGGGCACGGTCTCGGGGTGGGTGCGTCGCACCGAACACACCGCGGACGTCGCGTCCGACGCCGCCGAGGCGATCGCCGCCAGCCGCGCAGGCTCGCAGATTTCGACGCTGATCCTGCCCGCCGACGTGTCCTGGTCGGACGGGGCGCAAGCCGGCGCCACCGTGCCCGCGGAACCCGCGGGGGCCGAGCCGCGGTTGGCGTTCGAAGTGATCGAGGTGCTGCGCTCCGGGGAACCCACGGTGCTCATGATCGGCGGTGACGCCACTCGCGGTCCGGGTCTTGCCGCCGCCGTTCGGGTCGCGCAGGCGACCGGGGCACGGGTGCTGTGCGAGACATTCCCGACTCGGCTGGAGCGCGGTGCGGGCGTCCCCGCCGTCGAGCGGCTGGCCTATTTCGCCGAGGCCGCGACCGCGCAACTCGACGGTGCCAAGCATCTGGTGCTGGCCGGCGCCAAGTCGCCGGTGTCGTTCTTCGCCTACCCGAACATGCCCAGCGACCTCGTCCCGGCCGGCTGCGAGGTGCATCTGCTCGCCGGGCACAGCGGCGCCGCCGAAGCGCTCGCTGCGGTGGCCGACGAGGTCGCGCCCGGAACGGCTGCCCCGGTGGCGGCCGCGGCGCGGCCGCAGTTGCCAACGGGTGCCCTGACGTCCGCGTCAGCGGCCGACGTGATCGGCGCGCTGCTGCCGGAACGGGCGATCGTCGTCGACGAGTCGAACACCTCGGGTGTGTTGCTCGCCCAGACCACGGCGGGGGCGCCGGCCCATGACTGGCTGACGCTGACCGGCGGGGCGATCGGGTACGGCATCCCGGCCGCCGTGGGTGCCGCGGTGGCGGCACCCGATCGTCCGGTGCTCTGCCTGGAATCGGACGGGTCGGCGATGTACACGATCTCCGGATTGTGGACTCAGGCGCGGGAAAACCTGAACGTGACCACCGTGATCTACGACAACAGCGCCTACGACATCCTGCGGATCGAGTTGGCTCGGGTGGGCGCCGGATCGGCTCCCGGGCCCAAGGCGCTGGACCTGCTGGACTTGTCGCGCCCCACAATGGATTTCGTCAAGATCAGCGAGGGGATGGGAGTGCCTGCCCGCCGCGTCACCACCGCGGAGGAACTCGCCGACGCGCTGCGTCAAGCATTGAGCGAACCAGGGCCACACCTGATCGACGCCGTGGTGCCGTCAATAACGGGCTAACCCTGGAAGCCGGCTGAGGACCCACTCGGACATTGCGTTCAGGACCTCGACGCCCGTCTCCAACACCCCGTCGTGAACCTTGGCCGCGAGCGCCACGCCCCACTGCCCCGATGGTGTGGGCACGATGCCGAACTGCCGCACCAGGTAGTCGCCGTGCATGCCGGGCCCCCAACCGCCCTTGGCCGCAAGGCCTTTGGCCGCCAGCCCCCAGCGATGACCGCTGGTGAGTCCCTGCATCAGGTCGATGACGTCGGCCGAATCGGGGATCGAAGGCAGCTCGGCCGCGAACCGCGCTTGCCGCTGCAGGGTCCACTGCGTCTGGCCGAACGCCGTATACCCACGCCGAAGCCGACGAGATTCGACCACGGTGGCCGTGTCACCGCCCTCGGCGATCACAGCCTGCACCCGCCGTGCCGCTTCCTCCGGATCGCCCAAGCGGGACCACAATTGCTCCGATGCGCGATTGTCGGATTCCGTGATCGCCTTAACGGCCAGGTCCTTGGCGTGCAACCAATCGCACCGCAGCGCGGCGATCGCCAACGGCACCTTGATGGTCGACCATGCGACACCGGACCACCACCGACCCAACGAGTAGGTGCGATCCGGTCGGGCGATCGCAATGCCGACGTCCGCCGGTACCGTGGCGCAAAGCTGTTCAAAGCTCGCTTCGAGCGCTGTCTCCAGAGGCCGGCTGATCGGACCAACCATCGCGCCTCCTTCGACGACATCTCTGAGCAGTGTCGCATTATCGTCGACCGTCTTAACGCCCAGTGCGACAACGGTGACGGCGCGTCGCTAACTCGCCGGCAGCGGCGGCAGCGGCGGTGACTCCTCCTGCGGGGGAGGCTGCCATGGCTCGGGCTCCGGTGCCTGCGGCGCCCACACCAGCGGCGGCGGGGGAGGCCTGTCTCTTATACACATCTCCGAGCCCACGAGACGGAGCTACATCTCGCTTGACGCCGC
>NZ_LZSZ01000079.1:0-515 GCF_001665645.1 Mycobacterium sp. 852002-30065_SCH5024008
ATGTGTTGGTGGCCGTGGCCCACCATATCGCCGCCGATGGCTGGTCGATCACCCCGCTGGCGCGTGATCTGGGTGTGGCGTATGCCAGCCGCGTTCAAGGCCAGCCCCCTGGGTGGGTGCCGTTGGCGGTGCAGTATGCCGATTACACGCTGTGGCAGCATGAGCAGTTCGGGGCCTTGGAGGATCCGCATAGTCTGATTGGCGGGCAGTTGGCCTACTGGCAGCAGGCCCTGGCCGGGATGGCTGAACGCCTGGAATTGCCCACCGATCGGCCCTATCCGGCGGTAGCCGATTATCGCGGCGCCAGTGTGGCTTTCGAGTGGCCGGCGCAGTTGCAGCAGCAGATCACCCAGATGGCCCGGGCATATCAGATCAGCAGTTTTATGGTCATCCAAGCCGGGCTGGCAGTCTTGTTGGCCAAACTGAGTGCGAGTTGTGAGGTGGCCGTTGGGTTCCCGATCGCGGGCCGGCGTGACCCGGCCCTGGATGAGCTGGTCGGGTTCTTCGTCAACACC
>NZ_LZSZ01000080.1:0-47922 GCF_001665645.1 Mycobacterium sp. 852002-30065_SCH5024008
CGAGCACCAGGCGCGCATTGAGCAGGTCGCCGAGCGTCGTGCCGAGGTATTCGAGATAGATGACGACGGCGCGGGTGGCGGGGCCGGCATCGGGCTCGCAGATGATCAGCCCGCCGCCCGGCCCGCGGCGCATCCGGGCCACCTGATGGTGCTCGACGAGCCGGACGGCCTCGCGCAGCACCGAACGACTCACCCCGAAGCGCTCCTGCAGAGCGTGTTCGGAGCCCAGCGATTCGCCGGTGGCCCAGCCGCGGCGGACGATCTCGGCCTCGAGGTCCCGCGCGATCTTGGAAGCCAGTTTGTTCCCGAGACCAGTGCTCATGTCAGGCCCAACGGCGTTTTGGCGCAAGCCTTTTCAGCATGTGAGCAACATGCAGCCGGCGACTGGGCCGCCCCCGACGGAAACGACGCCGACGTCCGGGCGCTGCGACACCTGGCGCTCCCCCGCCTCACCGCGCAACTGCAGGCAGCCCTCGTGCAACGCCCAGTAGCCGTGCATGCGCCCGGCCGAGAGTTGGCCGCCGTAGGTGTTCAGCGGAAGTTCGCCGTCGCGGGCGATTCGGGCGCCGCCTTCGACGTAGGGCCCGGCCTCGCCGTCGCCGCAGATTCCCAGGGCTTCCAGCCAGGCCAAGGTGAGATAGGTGAACCCGTCGTAAAGCTCGGCGACCTTGAGGTCGGACGGTTTCAGGTCGGTCCGCGACCACATCTGCGCCGCCGCATCCGACATCGCCATCTTCGGGTAGTCGTCGCGGTGGAACCAGCCGCCGGCGCCGTCGGACCCGCCGATCGCCTCCACCGCCACCGCGCGGTGCGGGCAGTCACGCGCGTACTCGGCATGCGAGACCACCACCGCGATCGAGCCGTCGATCGGCACGTCGCAGTCCAGCAGCCCGAACGGCGTGGATACCGGCCGCGCGCTGAGGTAGTCGGCCATGGTCATCGGGTCGCGGTACACGGCGCGCACATTCAGCGCGGCGTTGCGCCTGCCGTTGAGCGCCACCCAGCCCAGCTGCTGTTTGGTGGTCCCGTACAGCTCCATGTGGCGCCGGCAGTTGAGCGCCAGCCAGTTCGCGGCCGAGTAGGCGTTGGCCGCGACCAGATCGTTGACGTCGTCCATCGCGCCGACTGCGGGCCGTTCTGCACCCTCCGGCGCCTCGAACATCCGCGCCAGCGCGGGCGCGGGCGCATTCTCCTGCGGCTTGACGGGGACGGTGCCCCCGAGCATTTGGATGGTCCGGTACACCACCACGTGGCGGGCGCGACGCTCGGCGACTGCGCGGCACGCCGACATCACCGGGCTGAGCAAGCCGCCGGTGCCGAAGCCGGCTCCGCAATCCGCCGCCTCGATCCGCAGCTGGGCGTTGACGTCCGCGGCGGGGGTGTCACCCAGCGTCGCGATGCCGTCGACGTCGGACGGGACCAACCCGGCGTCCTCGATGGCGGCCCGCACCGATTCCATGGTCAGGTCCAGACCCGGGATGCCGCTGCGGCGACCGATCCGCGAGATGCCGATGCCGGACAGGATCGCGTCCTTCTCGAAATGCGTCATGCACACCGCCCGTCAGCCCACAGCCCCGCATCGGATCAATTGAGTGTACTGTATTCGTCGTGCCGGACGAGCCGCTGCTCATCGAATATTGCGACCATTGCGCGCGTTGGGTGCATCCCGCGGCCGGCGAATGCCGCACGTGCGGTGGCCCGCTGGTAGCGCGGCCGGTTTCCGGCCGCGGCACGGTGTTCACCTATACGGTCAACCATCACCCGTATAACCCGGAGATTCCCGTCCCGTACGTGATCGCCATCGTCGAACTCGCCGAGCAACAGGGTCTCCGGGTGGCCGCCAACATCGTTGACTGCGAACCCGATTCGGTCAGGTGCGGCATGACCGTCGACCTTCGGCCGGAAAAGGGCAGCGGCGGGGCGCCGTTGTTCGCACCCGTCTGACGCGCGCTAGTTGATCAGCGGGTCGCGCGGCATACCGAGGATCCGCTCGGCGATCTGATTGCGGGTGACCTCCGAGGTGCCGCCGGCGATCGCCATGCCGCGCGCTCCCATCGCCAGCCGGCCCACCACCGCGCCGGGCCCGTCCATGAGTGCGACCTCCGGTCCGACCAGCGCCGCCCAGATCGCGGCGCCGTCCACCATGTGTTCGGCCAGCTTCAGCTTGGTGATGTTGCCTTCCGGGCCGGGCCCGGCTCCCTCGACGCTGCGCGCCGCGCGGCGCAGGTTCAGCAGCCGGAGCGCGTGATCGTCGGCGAGGAAGGATCCGATCCGAATCGGCGCGCCCGCCAAGCGATCCGACTGCTGCTGAGCGAGCTGCACCAGGGTGGACGCCAAGCCCTCGTAGAACGATCCGCTGCCACCGATGCTCACTCGCTCGTTGCCCAGCGTCGCGCGGGCGACCGTCCACCCCGAGTTGGGCGTCCCGACGACGTCCTCGTCGGGAACGAACACGTCGTTGAAGAACACCTCGTTGAATTCCGAGCCACCGGTGATCTGCCGCAACGGCCGCACCTCGACGCCCGGGCCCTTCATGTCGATGATGACGGTGGTGATGCCGGCGTGCTTAGGAGCTTCCGGGTCGGTGCGGACGGTGGCCAGGCCGCGCGCGCAATACTGGGCCCCGCTGGTCCAGACCTTCTGCCCGTTGATCTTCCAGCCGCCGTCCACCCGGGTGGCGCGGGTCTTGACCGATGCCGCGTCGGAGCCGGCCTCGGGTTCGGAGAACAACTGGCACCAGATCTCCTCTTGGCGCAGCGCCTTCTCCACGAATCTCTCGATCTGCCAATCGGTTCCGTGCTGGATCAGGGTCAGGATCACCCACCCGGTGATCGAGTAATCGGGCCGCTTGATGCCGGCCGCTCGGAACTCCTCCTCGGTCACCAGCTGCTCGACCGCGTCGGCGGCGCGACCCCACGGCTTGGGCCAGTGCGGCATGACGTAACCCGTCTCGATCAGCTTGTCGCGTTGCGCCGTTTTGTCCAGGGCGGCGATCTCGGCGGCGTCGGCATGGATCCGGGTGCGCAATTGTTCGGCCTCGGGCGGCAGGTCCAGGCTGTTCTCCCGCTTGGCGCCGGCGGCCGTGCGCTCGAAGACATCCCGGGCCGGCGCGTCACCGCCGAACAGCGCCGCGATCACCAGCGCGCGGCGCAGATGCAGATGCGCGTCGTGCTCCCAGGTGAAACCGATGCCGCCGTGCACCTGAATGTTCAGCTCGGCGTTGCGTGCATAGGCGGGGAAAGCCAGGGCCGCGGCCACCGCGGCGGCCAGCTGGAACTGGTTTTCGTCCTCGGACGCCGCGCGCGAGGCATCCCACACCGCGGCGACCCCGGACTCGGATGCCACCAGCATGTTCGCGCAATGATGCTTCACCGCTTGGAAAGTGGCGATGGTGCGCCCGAACTGCTGCCGCACCTTGGCGTAGTCCACGGCGGCGTCCACGCAGTCCGCCGCGCCACCCACCGCCTCGGCGGCCAGCAGCGTCCGCGCCCGGGCCAGCGCCGATGCCCGCGCGCCCACCACGACGTCGTCGGCGCTGACGTTCACGTTCTCCAGTCGGACCCGTCCGGAGCGCCGGGTCGGGTCGAAGTTGTTCGGCACCTCGACCGACACGCCGGCGCGATCGCGCTCCAGCAGCAGCACGTCTTCGCCCGCGGTGATCAGCAGCAGCTCGGCCAGTCCGGCGCCGAGCACGATTCCGGCGTCACCGTCGGCGATATGGTTTTTGAGTTGCACCTCGCCGTTCAGGCCGATGCCCGCGGTGACGGTCCCATCGATCAGCCCGGGCAGCAGCCGCGACTTCTGTTCGGCGCTACCGTCTTTGGCGATCACTGCCGAGGCGATGACGGTCGGCACGAACGGCCCGGGCGCGACGGCGCGGCCGAGTTCCTCGACCACCACCACGAGTTCGGGCAGACCGAAACCGGATCCGCCGTATTCTTCGTCGACGTGCAGGCCGAGCCAGCCCAGCTCGACGAGGTTCTGCCAGAACGGCGGCCGGGATTCCTCGGCGGTGTCGAGCAGGGACCGCGCCGCCCAGCGAGCCTTCTGCGAGGTCAGGAACCCGCGCGCGACCTCGGCGAGTTCACGGTGGTCGTCGGTCAGTGCGATACCCATGAGGGGCCCTCCTCGCTACCGGCTGGGTAGCCGGCCCCGCTTCGAGGGGAAGCGGGGCGGCTGCCTAAAGAGTGTACTTAATGCGAAGAGGGCGACCCGTGGGGGTGGCTACTTGGGCGCGAACCGCTGTCCGGCGTCCAGCCGCAGGCACTGGCCGTTGAGCATCGGGTTCTCCACGATGGCCGCCACCAGCTTGGCGTACTCGATCGGCCTGCCGAGACGCTTGGGGAAGGCGGCGTCCTTGGTGAGCGCCGACGCGAATTCGTCCGGAATCCCCTGTGTCAATCCGGTAGCGAACAGGCTGGGTGCGATCGCCAGCACACGAATTCCCAGGGAGCCCAGGTCGCGGGCCATGGTCAGGCACATGCCGGCGATGCCGGCCTTGGCGGCGGTATAGGCGACCTGCCCGATCTGACCCTCGAAGGCCGCGATCGAAGCGGTGTTGATGATGACCCCGCGCTCTTCGTCCTCGGGCTCGTTCTTGGCCATGTGCGCGGCGGCCAGCCGGCTGATGTTGAAGGTGGCGATCAGGTTGAGATCGATCACTGATTGGAAGGACTCGAGGTCATGGGGGCCGGACTTGGTCATCGTCCGCTTGGCAATGCCGCCGCCCGCGGTGGTGATGATGACGTGCAGGCCGCCCAGTTTGTCGACGGCGGTCTGCAGCGTCTCCTCGGTGCCCTTGAAGTCGGTGACGTCGACCGGATAGAACGCCCCGCCGATGGCTTCGGCCACGGTCTTGCCGTCGGAACCCTCGCGGTCGAGGATGGCGACCTCCGCCCCGCGCTCGGTCAGCAGCTCCGCGGACGCACGACCCATCCCCGACGCGCCGCCGATGACGACGACCTTCTTCCCGTTGATCTCCATCCGGACCCTTCCTTTCGGGTTGTCAGATCTCTTGCAATCTGTAACGTTACGTAGGCACGCTAGCGTGTCCGTCGGGGAGGGTTGTCGGCGAGCCATGCCAAGCTGATTTCGTGCTCCTTCTCGACGTCGCGACGACCTCACTTGACGTGGGCGGCACGTCGTCACGGCTGAGCAAGGTCGCCCACATCGCCGACCTGTTGCGCCGCGCGGCGGCCGACCCCGACGGGGTCGCGATCGTGGTCTCCTGGCTGTCGGGGGAGCTGCCTCAGCGCCAGATCGGGGTGGGCTGGGCGTCGTTGCGGTCGCGGCCGGCGCCGGCGTCGCATCCGACGTTGACCGTCGCCGGTGTGGACGCCGGCTTCTCGGAGATCGGGGCGGTGTCGGGCAAGGGCTCGCAGGCGCGGCGTGCCGAACTCGTGGCGGGAATGTTCGCCGCCGCGACCGACACCGAACAGGCCTTCCTGGTGCGGTTGCTCGGCGGGGAGCTGCGCCAGGGCGCGCTGGCGGGGATCATGACGGACGCACGCGGTGGCCAGGGCCGCCGACATCCCGGTCGCGTCGGTACAACGCGCCGCAATGCTGGGCGGGGACTTGCCGGCCGTGGCGGCCGCCGCCCTGGGCGGTGGGACCGGGGCGCTCGACGCGTTCGCCCTGCGGGTCGGCCGGCCGGTCGGCCCGATGCTGGCGCAGACCGCCACCGGAGTGGCCGATGCGCTCGAACGCCACGGCGGCACAACCATTTTCGAGGCCAAGCTGGACGGCGCCCGGGTGCAGATTCACCGGGCTGGTGACGAGGTCACCGTCTACACCCGAAGCCTTGACGACGTGACCGCCCGGCTGCCCGAGGTGGTGGAGGCGACGCTGGCCCTGCCGGTGCGCGACCTCATCGCCGACGGTGAGGCGATCGCGCTGCGGCCCGACAACTCCCCGCACCGCTTCCAGGTCACCGCGTCGCGGTTCGGCCGATCGGTCGATGTGGACGCGGCCCGTGCGGCGCAACCACTTTCGGTGTTCTTCTTCGACATCTTGCACCGCGACGGCGCCGACCTGCTCGACGCGCCGACCGCCGAGCGGCTGGCCGCCCTGGACGCGCTGGTGCCGGCCGCGCAGCGGGTGGACCGGCTGCTGACCTCCGACCCCGCGGCCGCCGCGGGCTTCCTGGACGCGACACTGGCCGCCGGCCACGAAGGCGTGCTGGCCAAGTCGCCGGACGCGCCGTATCAGGCGGGCCGGCGCGGGGCCGGCTGGCTGAAGGTCAAGCCGGTGCACACGCTGGATCTGGTGGTGCTCGCGGTGGAATGGGGATCGGGGCGCCGGAGCGGCAAGCTCTCCAACATCCATCTCGGGGCGCGCGACCCGGCCACCGGTGAATTCGTCATGGTGGGAAAGACTTTCAAGGGAATGACCGACGCCATGCTGGACTGGCAGACCGCGCGGTTCAGCGAACTCGCCGTCAGCGGAACCGACGGTTACGTCGTGCGGTTGCGGCCCGAGCAGGTGGTCGAGGTGGCGTTGGACGGCGTCCAGAAATCCTCGCGCTACCCCGGCGGTGTGGCGCTGCGGTTCGCCCGGGTGGTGCGCTACCGCGACGACAAAGGCCCGGCGGAGGCCGACACGATCGATGCCGTGCGGGCGCTGTATTAAGTCGAGCGCTGTTCTTCTTCCGCGCGTAGGGTTTCCGCCGTGGCAGTGAAAGCGCGCGACGACGACGTCAGCTACATCCACACCGACGACGAGCTACCCCCCGTGGCGATCGTCGACCGCTCCCCCATCACCGTCCGGCACAAGATCGTGTTCGGGGCCGTCGCCGTGATCGGTGCGGTCGCATGGGCGATCATCGCGTTCGCGCGCGGCGAGGCGGTCAACGCGGTCTGGTTCGTGGTCGCGGCGATCTGCACGTACCTCATCGGCTTCCGGTTCTACGCCCGGCTGATCGAGATGAAAATCGTCCGCCCGCGCGACGATCACGCCACGCCGGCCGAAGTGTTCGAGGACGGCACCGACTATGTGCCCACCGACCGGCGGGTGTTGTTCGGTCATCATTTCGCCGCCATCGCCGGAGCCGGACCACTCGTCGGCCCGGTGCTCGCCGCGCAGATGGGCTATCTGCCCTGCAGCATCTGGATAGTCATCGGCGCCGTGTTCGCCGGCGCGGTGCAGGATTACCTGGTCCTGTGGATCTCCACCCGGCGGCGGGGACGTTCCCTGGGCCAGATGGCCCGCGACGAACTCGGCGCCACCGGCGGCGCGGCCGCCCTGGTCGGGGCGTTCGTCATCATGGTGATCATCATCGCGGTGCTGGCCCTGGTGGTGGTCCGAGGCCTGGCCCAAAGCCCCTGGGGCGTGTTCTCCATCGGCATGACCATCCCCATCGCCCTCTTCATGGGGTACTACCTGCGGTTCCTGCGGCCCGGGCGGGTCGCGGAGGTGTCGATCATCGGTTTCGTGCTGCTGATGCTGGCCGTGACCTCCGGCAACTGGGTTGGTGAAACACCTTGGGCCGCAACGTGGTTGAGCATCTCGCCGGTGACGGTTTCGTGGCTGATCATCGGCTACGGTTTCCTGGCTTCGGTGCTGCCGGTCTGGCTGCTGCTGGCCCCACGCGATTATCTCTCCACATTCATGAAGGTCGGCGCCATCGCCCTGCTCGCGGTCGGCATCTGCGTGGCCCGCCCGCTCATGCAGGCACCCGCGATCTCGCGGTTCGCCGCCAGCGGCGACGGGCCGGTGTTCCCCGGCTCGCTGTTCCCCTTCCTGTTCATCACCATCGCGTGCGGTGCGCTGTCCGGATTCCACGCACTGATCTCGTCGGGGACGACGCCCAAGCTGCTGGAGAAGGAAAGCCAGATGAGGTTCATCGGGTACGGCGGCATGCTCACCGAGTCGTTCGTCGCCGTCATGGCCCTGATCAGCGCATCGATCCTCGACCAACACCTGTACTTCGCACTCAACGCCCCGGCCGCGCAAACCGGCGGCACCGCGGCCACCGCCGCCGACTACGTCAATCGTCTCGGCCTGCCGGGGGCCCCGGCGACCGCGGACCAGCTCACCAGGGCCGCAGCCGGCGTGGGAGAAAAGTCGATCGTGTCGCGCACCGGCGGAGCCCCGACGCTGGCGGTCGGCATGTCGGAGGTGTTGCAGCGAGTCTTCGGCGGACTGGGTCTCAAGGCGTTCTGGTACCACTTCGCGATCATGTTCGAGGCGCTGTTCATCCTGACCGCCGTCGACGCGGGCACCCGCGTCGCACGGTTCATGCTGTCCGACGCACTCGGCAACCTCGGCGGCCCGCTGGCCAAACTGCGCAACCCGAGCTGGCGGCCGGGCGTCTGGCTCTGCAGCCTCGCCGTGGCCGCGGCCTGGGGCAGCATCCTGCTGATGGGCGTGACGGATCCGCTGGGCGGTATCAATACCCTGTTTCCGCTGTTCGGCATCGCCAACCAGCTGCTGGCCGCCGTCGCGCTGACCGTCATCACCGTGATCGTCATCAAGAAGGGCCTGCTCAAGTGGGCGTGGATTCCCGGGTGTCCGTTGCTGTGGGACTTGGCGGTCACGCTCACCGCGTCGTGGCAGAAGATCTTCTCGGCGGATCCCAATGTCGGTTACTGGACGCAGCACTTCCAATACCTCGCGGCGAGAAACGCCGGCAAGACGTCGTTCGGGTCGGCCAAGAACGTTCATCAACTCGACGACGTCATCAGGAACACCTTCATCCAGGGCACGCTGTCGGTTCTGTTCGCGCTTCTCGTCGTCATCGTGGTGATCACCGGGGTGGTCGTCGCGCTGGGCGCGATGCGCGGCGCGGGCAGGCCGCTGACCGAGGATGAGCCGGTGCCGTCGAAGCGGTTCGCGCCGTCGGGTCTCATCGCCACCGCCGCCGAGCGGGAGTTGCAAAAACGATGGGACGCGCCGGCCAAAAAGGTCGTGTCGAACTCCCCAGCGCGGTCCTAAGATTGCGCGATGAGAGTCGGCATCGACTTTGGCACCACACACACTGTCGTTGCGGCCGTCGACCGAGGCAACTACCCCGTCATCTCGTTTGACGGCGTTGACGCGTGGCCGTCGATCGTCGCGGCCAACGCCGCCGGGGACTTGCGGTTCGGCGCGGAGGCCGCCGCCGTCCGCCACGACCCGGGGTGGTCGGTGTTGCGATCGTTCAAACGTCTGCTCAACGAGGCCGGACCCCAAACCGAGGTGAGCCTGGCCGGCCGCAGCCATCGACTGGCCGACCTCCTCACCGGCTTTCTGGCACAACTCAAGAGCGACTTGCTGCGCCACTCCAACGCCAGCCTCACCGCGGGGGAAACCATCGAGGCCGCAATCAGCGTGCCGGCCAACGCCTCGAGTGCCCAGCGCCTGCTGACACTGGACGCCTTCGTCGCGGCGGGGTTCCACGTCGTCGCCCTACTCAACGAGCCGTCGGCCGCGAGCCTGGAATACGCGCACCGGTACCGCTCCACCATCACCGCCAAACGGGAATACGTCCTCATCTACGACCTGGGCGGCGGCACCTTCGACGCGTCGCTGCTCAAGATGACCGGGCACGCGAACGAGGTCGTCATCAGTGAGGGCATCCAGCGGCTGGGCGGCGACGACTTCGACGAGGCGATCGTCGACCTCGTCCTGGCCGGTTCGCGGCTCTCCGGCGTCAACGCCGCGGCCCGCGATCTGCTGCGGGAGGAGTGCGCCGCCCGCAAAGAGGCCGTGGGGCCGCAGACGCGCCGCTTCCTGGTGGACCTGTCGGGCGTCGACGGGGTGGACCGGCCCCCGTTCTCGTGTCCGGTCGACGACGTCTATGCGGCCTGCGCGCCGCTGGTCGACAAGACGATGAAGCTGCTCGAACGCGTCCTGCACAACCCGGCGCCGGGCGGCACCGACGTGACCTGGTCGGAGGTTGCCGGCATCTACGTCGTGGGCGGCGCCGGCAGCTTCCCGCTCGTTTCGCGGATGCTGCGCACCGCCTTCGGCGACAAGCGGGTCAAACGCTCACCGCACCCCTTCGCGGCCACCGCCATCGGCCTGGCCGTCTTCCTCGACAAGGAATCCGATTTCGCGCTCTCCGAACGCTTCTCGCGCAACTTCGGCGTTTTCCGCGAGGCCGAGGCGGGCGCCGGTGTCGTCTTCGACCCGATCGTGTGCAAGGACGTCTCATTGCCCGCCGATGGGCACACCCCGCTGGTGGTGAAGCGGACCTACCGGGCGGCGCACAACATCGGCCACTTCCGGTTCGTCGAGTGCAGCCGCCTGGTCAACGGCCGGCCAGACGGCGACGTGACGCCCTACGATCCGGTGCTGTTCCCGTTCGACCCGGCCCTGCACGGGCGCGACGACCTCGGGCGCCAGCCGGTCGGCCGGTGGCGGGACGGGCCCGATGTCGAGGAGCGCTATGTCATCGCGCCCAGCGGCGCGGTCGAAGTGACCCTGACGACGCAGCCGGCCGGGTTCAAACGCACCTTCCGCTTGGAGCGCCGCGCCTCCGCGAGCGCGTGAGCCGCCATGGAGCTGTACGAAGTCATGCGGACGACTTTCGCGGCACGCGACTTCACCGATGACCCGGTGCCCGACGAGGTGTTGTGGCGCATCTTCGACAACGCCCGGTTCGCCCCGAGCGGGGGCAACCGGCAGGGCGCCCACATCACCGTGGTGCGTGACCCGGACACCCGTCGCCGCCTCGCCGAGCTGGGCGTGACGGCAGCCCGGCGCTACTTCGCCCAGCTGCAGGTGGGTGAAAACCCTTGGAATTCAATCCATCCCAGCGGCGTGCCGCAAGACGTCATCGACCAGACCGAGATCCCCGACACCTTCGTCGCGCCAATCGCGAAAGCGCCGGTCGTTCTTGTTGTTTCGGTCGACTTGACCGTCGTCGCATCCATCGATCAGGACCTGGACCGCGTCGGCCTGGCCGGCGGCGCGTCGGTCTACCCGCTGATCTGGAACAATCTGCTGGCCGCCCGCAGCGAGGGGTACGGCGGCACCATCACAACCATGGCCATCGCGGCCGAGGACGAGGGCCGCCGGCTGCTGGGAATCCCCGACCTGCACGCGCTCGCCGCGGTTGTGCCCCTGGGCAAACCGGTGCGCCAGCCGACCAAGCTGCGCCGCCGCCCGGTCGCGGAATTCATCACTCGCGACCGCTTCGACGGTCCGGCATTCGAGGGCTGAGGGCTGTCCGTCCCTATTCGATGACATCGGCATAGATGTCCAAAAGCCGGAACCTTGTCGCATCGAGATGCTCTCCGAGAACCGCGATCACACGCTTCTGCAGCTCGTACCCCAGTTCGTGGTCCTCTTCGCACTTGCCGCGCAGGCATTTGCCGTCGAAACCGATGGCGCGCGTCGTCTCGACCGCGCGCGCGTCGAACCGCCAGTTGTACGGTGGCACCAACCACGACCATCCAAGGATGTCTCCGTCTCCGAGCGTCTGCACCGTCAAGCTGCCACGGCCCAGAGCGGGGGTTTCGAGCGCGATCCTGCCGGCGCGGATGAGGTAGAAGTGATCAGCGGGCTGGCCCTCGCGGAAGATCAACTCACCCGCGCTGAAGCGCAGGTTTGCCGCACACCCGACCGCCAACTGCACATAGCGCGGGTCCATCCCGCGGAAGAACGGGTGTCTGGCCAGAACGCCCTCTAGCGTCCTCACTAACTGTTTCCTTCACCGGTGCCGATCAATTGCTTAAGACGGACGATAGTTGATTATGAAGCCCCACGTTCGGCGATCGAAAAGAAGAATCGCCACGGCATAGCCCCGTACTGCGTCTCGGCGAGAAGGAGCCAACCGCATGTCCACCTGGTTCATCACCGGCTGCTCGACCGGACTCGGTCGAGCGCTCGCCGAGGCCGTCATCGGGGCCGGTCACAACGCCGTCGTCACCGCGCGCGATGTCAAGAAGGTCGCCGACCTGGCCTCGGCCGCGCCCGAGCGGGTACTCGCCGTCGCCCTCGACGTCACCGCCCCCGCGCAGGTCGCCTCGGCGGTGCGCGAGGCCCACGACCGTTTCGGCGTCCCGGACGTCCTGGTCAACAATGCCGGCTACGGTTACCGCGCCGCCGTGGAAGAAGGCGACGACGCCGACGTGCGCACGCTGTTCGAGACGCACTTCTTCGGCACCGTCGCCATGATCAAGGCCGTCCTGCCCGGCATGCGGGCACGCCGCAGCGGCGGGATCGTCAACATCTCCTCGATCGGCGCAACGGTGACTCCGGTGGGCTCCGGCTACTACGCGGCGGCCAAAGCCGCCATCGAAGGCATGAGCGGCGCGCTGCGCGGTGAGCTTGCCCCGCTGGGCATCTCGGTGACCATCGTCGAGCCCGGCGCGTTCCGCACCGATTTCGCCGGGCGCTCGCTCGTCCAGTCGGCCACCGTCATCGACGACTACGCGGACACCGCCGGCCAACGCCGCAAGGAGAACGACACCATGCACGGCAGCCAGGCCGGTGACCCCGCCAAGGCGGCCACCGCAATCATCGCGGCGGTCGAGTCGAGCGAGCCCCCAGGATTCCTGCTGCTCGGCCCCGACGCCCTGGCCTTCTACCGCTACGTCGCGGACGCCCGCTCCGGCGAGATCGCGAAATGGGAACAGCTCACGAGCGGCACTAACTTCGGACCGTAACCTGCTGTCGCAGCTTGTTTTTCGCGAGTTTTCCGGTCGGGGTCCGGGGCAGGTCGTCGACGAACTCGACCGAACGGGGCGCCTTGTAGTGGGCGATCCGGTCGCGGACATAGTCGACGAGATCTGCTGAGAGGGAATCGGTTCCACTCACCCCGGCCACCAGCTGCACGAGCGCTTTGACCTCCTCGCCCATCTCGGGGTGAGGCACGCCGATCACGGCGACATCGAGCACCGCGGGGTGCAGGGCCAGGGCGTTCTCGACTTCCTGCGGGTAGATGTTGACCCCGCCGGAGATGATCATGAACGACTTCCGGTCGGTGAGGTAAAGGAAGCCGTCGGGGTCGACGTAACCGAGGTCGCCGACGGTCGTCCAGAATGGATGTTGCGGGTGGCAGGCCGCGGCGGTTTTGTCGGGATCGTTGTGGTACACGAACGGTAGATGATCGCGTTCGAAGTACACCGTGCCGACGGCACCGACGGGCAACTCGTTTCCATCGTCATCGCAGATGTGCAGCGCCCCAAGCACGCTTTGCCCCACCGAACCGGCGTGGGTGAGCCACCGCTCGGAGTCGATGAACGTCAGGCCGTGCGCCTCGGTCGAGCCGTAGAACTCGTAGATGATCGGGCCGAGCCAGTCGATCATCGCCCGTTTGACATCGATCGGGCAGGGCGCGGCGGAGTGCATGAGCATCCGCAGGCTCGACAGGTCATAACGGCGCCGGATGGTGTGATCCAGTTTGAGTAGCCGGATGAACATCGTGGGAACCAGCTGCGCGACGGTGACCCGGTATTGCTCGATGTAGCGCAGGGTGGCTTCGGCGTCGAACTTGTTGGCCAGCACCACCGTTCCACCGAGCGCCTGCACCATGCCGCACCATCGCAGGGGTGCGGCATGGTAGACGGGCGCCGGAGACAGATATACGTCGGTGGCTTCGATTCCGTAGAAATGGCTGGCCATGGCCAGGATCGGATCTCCCGGTTCGTCGATCCGCCGGTCTGGCAGCGGCGGCTTTACACCCTTCGGGAATCCCGTTGTGCCGGAGGAATACAGCATGACGGCGCCCGACGGTTCGGCTTGCAGGCGGGGGCCGGCCTCGGCGAGAGCGGTTTCGTAGCAATCGAAACCGGGAACGTCGCCGCCGAACGCCAGCCGCAGGCCGGCGCCGTCGGCCTGCGCGGCGACTTCGGCGGCGAGGGCGGCCAGCACAGCCGACGCGATCAGCGCGCGTGCACCCGAGTCACGCACGATGTAGCCGGCCTCCTGCGCCGTGAGGTGGTGATTGACGGCGGTGATGTACAGGCCGGATCGTTGCGTCGCCCAGTACACCTCGAAGGCTTCCGCGGCGTTGTCGGACAGCAGTGCGACGACATCGCCACGGCGGAGCCCGGCGTCGTGCAGCACCCGCGCCAGCGCGGCGGAGTTGTCGTCGAGTTGCCGGTAGGTCAACACCTGCCCGGTCTCGGCGAGGACGACGGCGGGGCGATGAGGACCACCGTCTGCGTGGGTACCCGGGTACATCGATCAGGCGGTCGCCGCGGCCGACACGACAACGGGATAAACCCGCTTGGCGCGGTCATTGGTCATGTCGACATGCACGAACTTTTGCTCGGTGTACTCGTCGAGGGCACCGGGCCCGAGCTCGCGCCCCAGACCGCTTTGCTTCATGCCGCCGAAGGGGAACATCGCATTGACCATGTGCCAGTCGTTGATCCACACCGTTCCGGATTCCAACTCGCGGGCGATCGCCAGCGCGCGTTCATTGTCTGTGCTCCACACCCCCGCGGACAGTCCGTACTCGCTGTCGTTGGCGATCGCGGCCGCCTCGGCGTCGTCTGCGCATTTGATCACCACGAGCACCGGCCCGAAGATCTCCTCCCGGGCCACCCGCATGTCGTTGGTGGCGCCGGTCAGGATCGTGGGCGCGACCCAATGGCCGTCGGCGAGTTCGGACTCGGTGGGGACCGTGCCCTGGAATGCGATCTTGCAGCCCTCCTCTTGCCCCAGCGCGATGTACTTCTCCACTCGGGCTTTCTGTTTGGCGGAAATCAGCGGGCCAACGTCGGTGGTCGGGTCCATCGGATCACCCACGACGAGCGTGGACGCGCGGGCGACCAGCCTTCGCACGAACTCGTCGTGAATTGACGCGTGCAGCACCAGCCGGGTGCCGGACTCGCAGGCCTGCCCGCACATCAGCAAGAATCCGAACAGCGTGCCGTCGACCGCCAAATCCAGGTCGGCGTCGTCGCAGACGATGTTGGCGCCCTTGCCACCCAACTCGAGGGTGACCCGCTTGACGTTGGCGGCGGCGGCGCGCATCACGGTCTTACCGACTTCGGTTGAGCCGGTGAAGGCTACCTTGCGCACATCGGGGTGCTCGGCGAGCCGGGCGCCGACCACGGGCCCCGGCCCGGTGATCACGTTCAGCACACCCGCCGGAAGCCCGACTTCGTCCGCCGCCCTGGCCAATTCGAGCAACGTCAGCGGAGTCTGGTCGTCGGGCTTGAGTACGATCGTGTTGCCGGCCGCCAATGCGGGCCCCAGCTTCCATACCGCCAGCAGCAACGGGAAATTCCACGGCACGATGCCGGCGCACACACCCACCGGCTCGCGACGAAGAACGCCGGCGGCCAGCGTGGGCGCTTCGATCAAGGCTCCGCTCTCCTCGAACGCATACGAGCGCGCCAACGACGCGAAGTATTTCAGGTGGGCGATCGAGTAGCCCAGGAGAAAAGCGCCCGCCGACCGTGCGGTTGCACCGTTTTCGCGTACCTGCAGGACCGTCAACTCGTCGAACCGCGCGGCGAGGTTGTCCGCGATCGCATCGAGGATGCGGGCGCGTTCCGCCGCGGGCGTCAACCGCCAGACGCCGGAGGCATGTGCAGCCTTTGCCGCCGCGACGGCCTCGTCGGCCATAGTCACATCGCCCCGCGCAACGGTCGCAACCAATCGGTTCGTCGCGGGATCGCGCACCTCCAAGCTGCTTGACGCGTCGCGCCACCGCCCGTCGATGTACATCGGGTAGTGCGGAATGTCAGTCATGTCTTCCTTGCCTCTAGTCATCGGGTCCGGCGGCGCCAATGTGCGAAACTCCTCCATCGGCCGGCGGCGTGGTGCGCGGCGCTGACCCCGGCCGGGATGCCCAGCGGGGCGGCGATAATGACGACGATGGTGATGAGGCTCATGGCCGCTTCAGAACCGGATCAGCCCGCGGAGATTGACCCCGGCGTGCAGGTCGGCGTAGCCGGTGTTGATCTCGTCGAGGGTGTATTCCCGGGTGACGAGCTCGTCGAGCTTCAGCCGCCCGGCGCGGTACAGGTCGAGCATTCGGGGTATGTCGTGCCGGGGATTGGACGATCCGAAAAGCGAACCGCGAACCTGCTTCTCGTACAGGGTCAAATCGAAGAGCGACATGGCGACGGACGTGTCGGTCGGATGCGGGATCGCGGTCATCACCACCCTGCCGCGCTTGCCGACCAGGCTCAGCGCCTGAGCCACATACGCGCCTTCAGCCGTGTCGGTGCTGACCACGCAGACGTCAGCCATCTGGCCGCGCGTCAGGTCGGTGATCAGGGCTTGGGCCTCTTCGACCGTCCCCGCGGTGTGGGTGGCGCCGAACTCCAGTGAACGGCCCCGCTTGTACTCCACGGGATCCAGCGCGACGATCACGCGTGCCCCAGAGATCCGCGCGCCTTGCACCGCGTTCATGCCGATCCCGCCCACACCCATGACCACCACGGTGTCGCCGTCACGCGCTTCGCCGGTGCGCACCATGCTGCCGTAGCCGGTGGTGACGCCGCACCCCACCAGGGCGGCGGTGTCCAGCGCGGTGGAAGGATCGACCTTGATCACCGATGCCAGTGGCACCACCGTGTATTCGGAGAACGTTCCCAGCACGCACATTTGGCCCAGCGCTTGGCCTTTCGCGTGGAATCGGAAGGTGCCGTCGAGTTGTGGTCCCGCGATGATGGCGGCGCCGAGCACGCACAGGTTGCTCATGCCACGCGAACACGGTTCGCAGCGGCCGCAGGCGGGGATGAAGCTCAGCGCAACTGAATCGCCTTCGGAGACTTCGGTGACACCCGGGCCGACATCGACGACGACGCCGGCGCCCTCATGCCCACCGACGACCGGTAGCTGCATCGGCATGTCGCCGGTGATCAGGTGGTCATCGGAGTGGCACAGCCCGGCGGCGGCCATCTTGACCAGGACCTCGTTCTCCTTGGGCCCGTCGAGGTCGACCTCTTCGACCTCCCACTTCTGATGCAGCCCCCACAGCACCGCTGCTTTCGTTTTCATCGAAACTCCTTGAATTCAGCGCTTCTCGGGTGTCCAGGTCGCCGGCAGGCTGTTGACACCGTTGATGAAGTTGGCCAGGGCGTAGTTGGGCTGCGGCGCCGAGATATCCGGGATGCGCGTGTAGACCTCGGTCAGCAACGCCTTGAGCATGGTGCGTGCCAGCGCCGCGCCCAGGCAGAAGTGCGGACCGCCACCACCGAAGGCGATGTGCGGATTCGGGTTTCGCAGGATGTTGAACGAGTGGGGGTCTTCGAAGACGTCCTCGTCGCGGTTGCCCGAGTAGTACCACAGCACCACCTTGTCGCCGGCCTTGATCTCCGAGCCGCGCACGGTGATGTCCTGGGTGGCGGTGCGGCGCATGTGCAGCAGCGGCGACCCCCAGCGCAACACCTCCTCGACGGCGGTGCCGACCCGGCCCTCGACGTCCTCGACGAGCAGCGCGCGCTGGTCGGGGAATTTCGAGAGGGCGGCGATGGCGTGGGCCGAGGCGTGCCGCGTGGTGTCGTTGGACGCGACACCCATCAAAACGAAGAAGGCCTTCAGCTCGTCGTCGGTCATCTTCTTGCCGTCGAACTCGGCCTGCACCATCCAGGTCAACAGGTCGTCGCCGGGGTTGGCCCGCCGCTCGGGGATCAAGACGGTCGCCACGGCGTGCAGGTCCATCACGGCGCCCATGAACAGTTCGAGTTCGCTCTGCTCGCCGCGGATGTTCGGGTCTGTCCAGCCCACGAGCCGCTGCGCGGCGCTGACGGCCTGTTCACGCAGTTCGCCTTCGGGCAGGCCGAAGAAGCTGCCGAAAATGCGGCCGGGCAGCTTGACCGACACGAGTTGCACGAAGTCACCCTCACCCAGGTGCGCCATCTCGCTGACCAGGTCATGGGCGTGGCCGCGGATCCAGCCTTCCAAGCGGCGAACGTTCTTGGGCTTGAAGGCCTCCGTCGTGATTCCGCGCAGCTGGGTGTGCCGCGGGGCGTCCATGGCGATGAACGACTGGGCGATCTCCACCGCCTCGGGGGCGAAGTCCTCCATGGTGATGCCCTGCGCCGAGGAGAAGATCTCCGGGTGGCGGCTGGCCATCCGGATGTCCTCTTGTTTGGTCAGCGACCAGAAGCCCCTGGTGTTGAGCTCGGGGGGCAGCAGATCCGACTCCGCGGGGCGGCTCCACGGCACGGGGTTCTCCGCGCGCAGGACGGCGAAGGCGGCGTCCCGCTCTTCCGGGGGTTTCGCCCAGAACTCGCGGGCGCTCAGGTCGATGTCTTTGTGGGTAGGCGCGGTCGTGGGTGCGGTGGTCATTGGGGAGCCCTTTCTGGCGGTGGGCAGTGGTGCACGTCACCGCGGTTAAACCCATGCTGGTCAGCGCGGTGGCGGCGCGGCACAGGCGCAAGTGCCAAACACTGGCCTCCGTGGGCCAGCGCATGGAACCGGCGATCAGGCCACCGGTGCGCGGAAGGTGGCGACCAGGCCCCCGCCGTCGCGCGCGGCGAAGTCGACCCGGCCGCCCATCGCTTCGGCGATCTGCTGCACAATCCACAGGCCGAGCCCGGCGGTGCCACGTTGGCCGCCGACGCTGACGTACTTGGTGGTCAGCTCGCCCAGGCTGTCGGCCGGGATGCCCGGCCCGCGGTCGGCCACGGTGCAGACCAACTCGTCGCCTTCCCGCGAGCACGTGACGTCGACCGGTTCCCGCCGGCCGTGCCGGGAGGCGTTCTCCAGGAGGTTGGTCAGCAGCCGGCGCAGCCCTTGGGCGTTCACGGCCACGGCGCCGACGTCGCCGCTGACGCTCAGCCGCAACCGCGGCGCCCCCAGACCGACAGCGTCGGCGGCGGCAACGATGAGGTCGGCCACGTCGACGCGACGGACCCGGCCAGTCGAGAATGTCGGGCGGCGACTCAACGCGACGTCGGAGAGCGCGTCCAGCATGTCGGCGAGGTGGTGGACGTGGCGGGCCACCAGATGCAGACTGGTTTCCCGGTCGGCCTGCGACATTGCCCGCTGCGAAGTCAGTGCCTCGGTCAGCGCCTCCAAAGACGTCACGGGAGTGCGGAATTCGTGCACCAGCACCTGAAGTCCGTCCTGTTGCGACTGGTATGAGCGCAGCAGGCGCGCCCGCAGGTCGCGTTCCTCTTCGGCGGCGGCGTGTTCGGCCTCGGCCTCTACCAGCGCCCGCACCCGGGAGCGGTGTTCGCGTTCGGCGAGCGCGGAGAGCCCCGCGGTGATGATCGCGACGAAGATCAGATACACCGCCGACCACCCCGCCTGTAGGGCCGGAGCCGCGGCGACCGGAAGTCTGGGCGACGACGTCAGCGCCACCGGAACATAGGCGGCACCCAAAAGGATTGCGACCAACAAGGTTTCGCTGAATGACAGCCGCGCCGCCGAGGCGATGACGGCCAGCGCCAGCACCGCGACCACCGGGCTGTAGACGCCGCCGCTCAAGGCGATGAGCGCCAGCGTGAACGCCGAATCGAAGCCGGTTACCAGCCACGAGTACCGGGTGCGCCGCACCTCCAGCTGCGGATAGGCCATCACGACGGCCGCGTAAAGCATCGCGGCGCCCAACACCGCGACCGTGGCCGCGGTGTGCTGCCGGACCCATTGGGGTCCGATCGCCAGCAGCACGCCGATTGAGATGACCACGGCGACCCGTACCGCGACGACGGTGCGGGCCAGCCCGTAGTCCTCGCCGTCGAAGTCCGACGTTGTTCGATCGAGCGGTCTCACCCAGCTGACCATAGAGTTGGGGTTAGCATCGCGGCAATGACTCGCTCGCCGTACGTCGTGGTGATCGTGGACGACCATGAGCTGTTTGCGCAGGGCCTGGCCCTGTTGCTCACCCGCGAATGGGGCGAACTGTTCACTGTCGGCGGCCAGACGACATACGTGGAAGAGGCCGCCGACCTGGTGGCCCGCTGCGACGCCGATGTCGCGATCATCGACCTGTCGATGCCGCCCCTGGGCGGGGTCGCCGCCATCCGGCACATCAAGGCGCGCCACCCGAAGACCCGGATCCTGGCGCTTTCGGGGACCGACGACCTGGGGCTGGCCGAAGAGGCGTTGCGGGCCGGAGCCGACGGTTTTCTGCCCAAAACCGCCAGGCCGGAGTCGCTGGCGGGGCCGCTATGGACGATTGCCGAGGGGTTGCGGGTCGTCGACGGCGCCCTGCTCGATGCGCTGCTGAGCAACACCCGCAAGCCGCCGTCCGAGCTGCTGAACAGCCTCAGCGCGCAGGATTTCCAACTGTGGACGCTGCTCGCGACGGGCATGGAGACCGGTGACATCGCCCAGCGGATGCTGGTGTCGGAGCGCACCGCCAAACGCATGGTCGCCGCGCTGCTGCACAAACTTGGAGTCAACAACCGCATCGCCGCTGCCGCCCTGGCCGGGCGCTACCGGTTGCTCGATGACGTCGCCGAAACCGGCCGGATCAGTTGAGGATCCGGATCGCCTGCGCGGGGCACATCGCGGCCGCCCGAATCACCCGTTCGCGGTCGGCTTCGGGCGGGTCCGGCTCGAGCACCACCACCTGTTCGGCACCGTCGGGAATGTCGAACACGTCGGGGGCGGCCAGCAGGCACTGCCCGTGCCCTTCGCACAGGTCGTAGTCGACGGTGATGCGCATGACCGCCAGTATCGGCCCCTCAGGGGCACCGCGGACGGTCCGCACGCGCCAGATGTGGCCTGGCCGGGCCAGCTAGTCCAGGGCCTTTCAGCCCTAGGCGGACGACGCAGCATCTGCCCATTCTGGAGACCCTTAGCGTTCCCTTCCTGAGCCGAAAACCCGATCATGACCACTACCCGAACTCAGACCGCCTCGTCCCTCGAGCCGCCGGCCGTCACAGACCAGCGCATACGCGAACTCGACGCGATCGTCGGCGCGGCGGCTCAGGCTGCCCGAGAATTCCGCAAGCTCGACCAGCAGCAGGTCGATGCGATCGTCGAGGCCATGGTGCGCGCGGGGGTACGCGCCGCCGGCGAACTGGCGAGCATCGCGATCGAGGAGACGGGTTTCGGCGTCTTCGAGGACAAGGTCGTCAAGAACTATGTGGCCACCGAGTTCCTGCACGACTATCTGCGCGGCAAGAAATCGGTGGGAGTCATCGACGAGGACGTCGAACACAACATCGCCCACGTGGCCGAGCCGATCGGGGTCGTGCTGGGCATCACCCCGGTGACCAACCCGACCTCGACGGTGCTGTTCAAGGCGATCGTCGCCGCCAAGACTCGCAACGCGATCCTCTTCCGGCCGTCACCGTATGCGGTGCGCTGCTGCGAACGCAGCCTCGAAATCCTCCGCACCGCGGCCGAAGCGGCCGGGATGCCGCCCGGGGCGCTGCAGGTCATTCCCGATGCCGCGCACGAGGTGACGCACTACCTGTTCAAGCACGCCGGAGTCGATTTCATCTGGGTGACAGGCGGACCGAAGATCGTCGCCCTGGCGAATTCGGCCGGAAAGCCCGGGCTGTCCGTCGGTCCCGGCAACGCGCCCATCTACGTTCACAAGACGGCCGACCTGAAAGGTGCGGTCGTCGACATCTTGATCTCGAAAACCTTTGACTCCTCGGTCATTTGCCCGGCCGAACAAACCTGCATCATCGACGACGAGGTATACGACGAGGTGATCGCCGAGTTCGAGCGGATGGGCGCCCGAGTGCTCACTCCCGGCGAGGCCACGGCGGTGGCGGAGTTCGCCTTTGGCTGCGGCGACAAGATCGCGCACGAGGCGGTTGGGCAGAAGGCGTCGGAGCTGGCCGCCCGAGCCGGCTTCAGCGTGTCGCCGACCGTGAAGGTGCTGCTGGCACAGCTACCTGCCGACCTGGATGAACTCGCTTCGCATCCCCTGTTGCAGGAGAAGCTGATGCCGGTGCTCGGCGTGGTGCGCGCACGCGGCGTACAGCACGCCATCGACGTGGCCGTCCTGGTCACCGAGCACGGGGGGCTGGGTCACACGTCGGCGGTGTACGCCAACGACGAGGACGTCATCGAGGCATACGGTCTGGCGGTTCGCACGGGCCGCATCCTGGTGAACGCGCCCACTGCGGTCGGAGCCCTCGGCGGGGTCTACAACAACCTGACACCGACGTTCTCGCTGGGTTGCGGCACCTGGGGCGGGTCCAGCACGACGGAGAACGTCAACTATCTGCAACTGCTGAACATCAAGACGGTCTCGCGGCGCCGCACCCCGCCGCAGTGGTTCCGTGTCCCGTCCAACACCTACTTCAACGAAGGCGCACTGGACAACTTGCGCGATCTCGACTGCGAAACCGTCGTGGTGATCACCGACGTCCCGACCGAAGAGCGCGGCGTGGTCGAGGTGCTGCGCGGCAAGTTGCGCGCCCCACACGTGCAGGTGTTCAACGAGGTGACACCGGAGCCCGACGAGAGGACCATCCGCCGTGGTGTCGCGATGCTGCAGCGGGTCCAACCCGATCTGCTGGTCGCCGTGGGCGGCGGCTCGGTGCTGGACGCCGGCAAGGCGATCCGCCTGTTCTACGAACACCCGGAAAAGAGCCTCGACGAGTTGACGATGCCGTTCCTCGACCCGCGCAAGCGCGTGGCCGACTATCCGGTCGACCGCCATCGCGTCCAATTGGTTGCTGTCCCAACCACATCGGGTACCGGATCGGAAGTCTCGCCGGCGGCGGTGTTGACGGTGCGCGGAAAGAAGGAGACGCTCGTCGACTACAGCCTGGTGCCTGACCTCGCGGTCGTCGACCCGGTCCTCACCTCGTCGATGCCGCAGACGCTGACCGCCGACACCGGCATCGACGCGCTGACCCATGCGCTGGAGGCGGCCGTCTCGATCTTCGCGTCGCCGTATACGGATGCGTTGTGCGCCCAGGCGGCGCGACTGATCTTCGATGCGTTGCCGAGGGCATACGACGACCCCGGCGACCTTTCGGCGCGCACTGACATGTCCAATGCGGCAACCCTTGCCGGGCTTGCCTTTTCGAATGCGTTTGTCGGGACCAATCATGCGCTCGCCCATGCGGTCGGGGCGAGATTCGAGATCCCGCATGGCCGGGCGAACGGTATTTTCCTGCCGCACGTGCTGCGCTACAACGCAAGTCTGCCCAGCAAGTTCATGCCCGCGCCGGGTTATTCCGCCTACGTGGCCCCGGACAAGTACGCGCAGCTCGGTCAGCTGATCTTCGGCGGCCATGAGCCGCACGAGTGCCGCGACCGGTTGTTTCGTGGGGTCGATGATCTGCTGAACCGACTGAACATGCCACGATCGGTGCGCGAGTGCGGCGTCGACGAGGAGGAGTACCTGGGGGCGCTACCGGCGTTGGCGATGACAGCTTTCGAGGACCTCAGCAACCGCACGAATCCGCGGATGCCCTTGGTGAGCGAGATCTCCGCGTTGCTTCGGGTGGCCTTCTACGGCGATGCCGAAGCACAACCTCAGCCGCGCAGCTGAGGCAGCACGTCACGCTCGTACGCGGCGAAGAACCCGTCCATGTCCGGGCCGACCTGCTGGACATACACCTCGTCGATGTCGGCGTCGAGGTACTCCCGCACCTTCGCGACATGGGTGTCGGGGTCCGGCCCGCAGGTGACCGCTTCGGCAACCTGGTCCGGTGTGACGAGAGACATCAAGGCGGCGAAGTCCTTGGGGCGCGGCAGGGTCTGTGCGGATTGCCCGGGCAGCGCGTCGTTGCCCCACAGCCGGTGTGCCGCCTTCAGTGCGGTGTCGGCGTCCTTGTCCCAGCTGACTTTGGTGCCGGCCTGCACGGGCTTGTCACCGCCGCCGGACTCACGGAATGTCTTGACGAGGTCGGCCTCCGGCATCACCAGAACGAAGCCGTCCCCGATGCGTCCGGCCAGCTCCGCGCCCTGCGGGCCGAAGCCGGAAACGTAGATCGGCACCGGCTGGTCGGCTCGCGTGTAGATGCGGGCCTCCTGCACCTCGTAGTGCTTGCCGTGGTGGCTCACCTCGTCGCCGCGGTGCAGTAGGCGGATCACGTCGACCGCCTCCTCCAGCATTTCCTGGCGCACGCCCACCGAGGGCCACGGGTCGCCGAGGATGTGTTCGTTTTCGCAGAGAGCTTGAGGCCAACCGTATCCTCCCGCACCCAAGAACCGGATCTCCCAAAACCAATATGCTGCAGAAACTTTCGTCACCGAGCTAGGACAGATTGGAGTACCGATGTGCTCGACGTCGGATTCTCCTCGGCAGCTCTCGCTTTTACGGGATCTTTCTTGCGATCCGTTTGGCGATCTGAGCACCCCGATCGTCGATGTGGTCGGCGCAGGCGCTCACGTCGACGACAATGTTGTTCGCGGTCGTCAACGCCCGCTGGCACGCCCAACCCTCCACACCTTCTTCTTGAACCCGAGTTATCGCCAAGACGCCGTCCTCGACGCTGGCCTTACTCAGCGACCAGTAATGGGGGTTCGGGTCGCCGGGGTCATGCAGATCGACACGCCGGTTATCGCAGTTGGCCCAGCCGGTCACCTGGCTTGCATAGAAGTCATGAGCGGCCAAAGCCCCAGGAAACGCCACCACCGCCTGGTAGGCGATGTGGTCCGCACGATCGCGGTGGTCCTTGAGTTCCTGAACGCGCACAGCTGTCCAACCGCTGCCTTGGTAGGAGTACTCCTGCGCTTCGGCCCAAACCAAGCATCCATCCTCGAGGGGACGATTGGTGTACATCGTGTCGGCGGAAGCCACGACTTCCATGTGAGCATCCATGATGGATCCAACATCGCCGGTATCGAGCAGCAATCCAGACAGCGCGCCGGTCGGCAGTGGTTGCGGGGCATGACCCAACGTCGGAGCCGCAACCACCCTCCCGTCGGTCATCACGGTGCATCCCGCTGTCAGCGCGGACAGCACCAGGATCGACAACGCAAGCCACTTGCCCGCTGACCTCATCGGCCTATTTCACCGCACCGCCGCATGGTCACCAAGCCTATGCGGGTGCGCGCGAGAATCGCTTCGCCGACTCGGAGAATAGAGTTCTCCAAGATCGAGAGACGGATTACTATGACCGTGTCCTGTCAGCTACCGCGCCCGAACGATGGGAGTCGTCATCGACGCCTCGATCCTCGATGCGGTACGCGCGCCGCGCGGCCGAGGCCGCCCCGACGGAGGACCGCACGCCCCACATTGGCGGGCCGTGTCTGTTCGCTGCCGCACCGCGCGGGCCGAGCGGACGGGCTTCAACACGGCGACCATCATCGAGCGGGTGTGAGCGTGCCGAGCGCGCTGGAGCTCGATCGGCCGTGCGACGGTGTCGTTGTGCTGCGCCTGAACCGCCCGAAGCAGCTCAACGCCATCAACGAGGCGATGCAAGCCGAATTGCGCCAGACGCTGGCCGATTTGGCCACCGACCGCTCAGTGCGCGCGGTGGTGCTGACCGGCGCGGGGCGAGGCTTTTGCGCCGGCATCGACGTGCGGGACTTCGGCCCATCGATGCTGGAGGCCACCGCACCCGCGCTGGAGCGGATGCGCTTCCAGGAGCAGATGGCGGGCCTGGTGGAAGCCGTCCGTGCGCTGCCGCAACCCGTGATCGCCGCGGTCAACGGTCCCTGCGTCGGGGCCGGCCTCGCGCTATGCCTGGCGGCCGACATCCGAATCTGTTCGCAGAGCGCGTCATTCGGCAACGCCGCCATCCTGCTCGGACTCTCCGGCGCCGAGATGGGCATGAGCTACCACCTGCCGCGCATCGTCGGCACCAGCGTGGCCGCCGACTGGATGCTCACCGGGCGCACCGTGTCGGCCGCCGAAGCCGATCGGCGCGGCCTGGTCAGCGAGGTCGTCGAGCCGGATCGGTTGGCGGAGCGGGCCGTAGAGTTGGCGTCGCTGATAGCCGGCCATTCTTCCCTGGGCGCGCAACTGACCAAGCGGGCCCTCCAGGTCAACACCGACGCGGCGAATCTCTCGGCGGCGCTCGAGCTGGAGAACCGCAACCAGGTGATCTCGCACGCCACCGACGAGGCCGCCGAGCGCCGCAAGAAGTGGACGTCGTGACGGAGTCAGCAACCTAGAAAGGACGCCGCATGGCGTGGGACTTCTCCACCGATCCCGAGTGGGCACAGCAACTCAAGTGGGTCGAGGACTTCGTGCGCGAGGAGTGCGAACCGATCGACCTGATCGTCAAGGAGTCGCACGACCTCAGCGATCCGGTCCGCCAGGCCCTGATCCCGCCGCTGCAGGAGATCGTCAAGGACCGCGGCCTCTGGGCCACCCACCTCGGTCCGCACCTGGGCGGCCCGGGCTACGGTCAGGTGAAACTGGCGCTGCTCAACGAGATTCTGGGTCGGTCGGAATGCGCGCCGATCGTCTTCGGCTCCCAGGCTCCCGACTCGGGCAACAGCGAAATCCTGGCGCACTACGGCACTCCGGAGCTCAAGGCCCGCTACCTTGAGCCGCTGCTCGACAATCGGATCGTGTCCTGCTTTTCAATGACCGAGCCGCAGGGCGGGGCCGATCCGAAGGTATTCCGCACGACCGCTGTACCCGACGGGAAGCACTGGGTCATCAACGGCGAGAAGTGGTTTTCGTCGTTCGCCTCGATGGCTTCATTCATCATCGTGATGGCCATGACCGACCCCGACGCGCCGCCGTACCAGCGTTATTCGATGTTCGTCGTTCCCGGCGATACCCCCGGCATCAACGTGCTGCGCGACGTCGGCCTGGGCTATCAGCCGGTGGGCGGCGGGCGCGAGGGCTATGTCCGCTATGAGAACGTGCGCGTGCCGGCCGATCACATGCTGGGTCCGCGGGGTGGGGCCTTCGTGGTCGCGCAAACCCGCCTGGGCGGCGGGCGGATTCACCACGCGATGCGCACCGTCGGGCTGGTCCGCCGGATCTTCGACATGCTCTGCGAGCGGGCGGTGTCGCGGTACACCCAGGGTGAGGTGCTGTCCAACAAGCAACTCGTTCAGGAGATGATCGCCGACTCGTGGATGGAGATCGAGGCCTTCCGGCTGCTGACGCTGCAGACCGCATGGAAAATCGACCAATTCAACGATTACAAGGCGGTGCGGGCGGATATCTCGGCGGTCAAGGCGATGATGCAGAAGGTGCTGCACGACGTGTCGTCGCGGGCGCTGCAACTGCACGGATCGCTGGGCACCACGCACGAGATGCCGTTCGTGCAGTACCTGGTGGAGTCGTTCGTGTTGGGGCTTGCCGACGGGCCGACCGAGGTGCACAAGGTGACGCTGGCCCGCTTGCTGTTGAAGGACCGCGAGCCGGCGCCCGACCTGTTCCCGTCCGAGCACCTGTTGCGGTTGCGCGCGGCCGCGGAGGCGAAGTTCGCCGACAGGCTGGCCGGCATCCCCCGCGGTTAAACCGATTTGGTGACGCCGACGTACGACAGCACCACGTCGGACAGGTCGGTCATCCGGGTCAGCACCGCATAGGAGCGGATGAACGACTGGCCCACGCACCCGTCGATTTTGATGTGGAAGTTGCTGATCATGACCCAGGGATTGGCACCCTTGAATTGTTTCTTGATCACCGGCACGGTGAGGACGAGGCCGGGTTTCATTCCGATGCTCATCACGCCGTTCATCGGAGTCGAAACAAACGGCAGCAGGGGCGGCAATGTACCGGTGGTGTCGAAGGTGGGGCTGACGCCCGGGACGATGCCGGCACCGCCCTCCATGATCACGCCGTTGGACGTACTCATATCGATCCCGCAGCCGATCTGATAGCCCACTTCCAGGACGCCGTGGGGCTCTTCCGATCCTCTCAGCGAGCCGACGTAGATGCCGCTGGCCATGTATTCGCGCGACGCGACGGAGGTGGTCAGCGGTGCCACCGGAACCTGCGCCTCGTCCTTCGCGCCCAGCCCCAGGGTCCAGCCGTCTGGGGTGTTGAGGATGACGGGGGGATTCGAGGGCACCGCCCCCCCGGCCGGTGCCGAAGCTGCAGCGGCAGGCTCGATCTCGGGACCGTCATCGGGATCAGCGGTCGCCGCCGGCGCCGTGACCACAGACATAACGAGGCAAGCGGCGACCACCAGCGCGCGACGAACGACCACGGCAACCGGTCCCACGCACGCCAACGTACGCACGTGCCGTTTCGAGTCGCGAAATTTGCTGGGCGGACGATCAAAGTTGTTGTGTCTTTGTGACTCTTATGCGATATGGACGGCGAAGGTAGAATTGAGCCCTGTTAGCCGGCGGTTCAGGCAGACGACGGAAGGGCCGTGACGATGAAACGTAGATTTGCTGCTCTACTTATCGTGGGTTTGACGGCCCTTGCAGCTTTGACGGGCGGCACCGGAATGGCGGTGGGAATAGCGCTCGCGTCTCCCGACCCGGGCCAGGTGGACGACATCCCGACGATCGACGAATGGCAGATCCAGTTCCCGACCACAATGACGAACCCATACGAAGATTCAGTCGGCTCGTCAGGTGACTGGGGTGGCGTCGGAATGTGGTGCCAAAATCTCCACGCCAACTGCAGCTGATCGGATGCCCCGTTAGTCCAGCAGTGCCCGCGCCCGATCCAGCAGCCTCGGGAGCGTTGCCGCGATGTCTTCGAATTCCTTTCGCGGTGTGCGCCTGCGCCGATTGTGTTTGACGATCAGCGACCACGTCGCCGCCGCCTTGAAGCACGCCAGCGCGCTGAACCAGGCCAAGTCGGTGACCTCGCGGCCCAGCTCTTCCTGGTAGATCTCGGCGAGCTCACCGACGGGCGGCACCATCCCCGCCGAGCCCGCAACGCGCCGGTACGTGTCCGGGTCGCAGTTGATGAGAAACCAGCCGGCGTCGATTCGCGGATCACCCACCGACCAGATTTCCCAATCGATTACCGCGTTGATGCGGGGCCCGGTGGCCATCAGGTTGCCCAGCCGGAAATCGCCATGCACCACGCTCAACCTGATAGCCGTTGGCGCACAACCCAACAGCGCGTCACGCACCCCCGGCCAATCGGGCGCCAGCGCCGCGTCGACGGTCTGCAGCGTGTCGGACCAGCGCCGGACCTCGGCGACCGCGTCGACGATCGGTTCACCGCCCAGCCCTAGCTCACTCGGTGACAGACCGTGCAACGCGGCCATGGCCCGGCACGCGTTGCGATACCGATCGGGAAGACCGGGGGATCCGGAACCGCCGTCGAAAAGCGGTTCGACACAGTCGCCTTCGACGCGTGACATCACGAACAAGGGCGGCGTGTGCGGCGGATCTCCCCCGTCCTCCCACAGCACCTCGGGCACCGGAACCCGCGTCCCGGCAAGGGCTTTGATGATGCGTGCCTGCCGGAGTACGTCACGATGCGCGACGGGCTCGACACCGGGCGGAGCAACCTTGATCACCACCGGTCGGCCATCCAGGGCGCCGCCGAACGTGAGGCTGGAGGCACCCCCGGACAGCGGCGCGACGCCGGTCACCCCGGCGCCGTCCAGTCGTCGCCGCAACTGGCCCGGCTCGAGCTCGGCCATTCAGCCGGCGGGCTTGGTCCAGCCGACCTCGGCGAGGAAGGGCTGGGTGTGCGCGATGCGGCCGGTCAGGGTCTTCGGGTCACCGGTACACAGCCGATAGGCCGTCTCGGTGATCAATTCGATGTCCTCGGTATCGGTCTTGGCCAGGTCGAGGGTGCCGGCTCCCGGCGTGGCCACCGGATTGCTGGGAGCGGCGGCGTTGACGGCGATCCCGTCGTCATACAGCTCGGCCGCAAGGCTTTTCGTCAACCGGTTGAGCGCGGCCTTGACCGTCCCGTAGATCCCGAAGCCCGCGGTGCGGTCGAACTCCGAGAACGGCGGCCCCGGCGGCAGATCGCCGCCCGCCGAGGTCAGGTTCAGGATCCAGCCCCGCCCACGTTCGCGCATCGCCGGAATCGCCAGTTGGCTCAACTGCAGTGGGCCGAGAACATGCATCTCCATCATCAGGCGGGCCCGTCGTTCGGGAAACGCGTCCAGGGGCCGCAGGAAGGTCACCGCCGCGTTGTTGACCAGGATGTCCGGGGCGCCGACAGCACCGACCACCTCCGCGAAAAGCCGTTCACGTTCCGCGGACTGGGACAGGTCGGCTTGGACCGCGACGGCCTTCCCGCCGGCGGCCACCAGCTCGTCCAGGGTTTGACTCAGCGACCCTTCGTATTTGGGGTCGGGGTCCATCGTGCGGGCGGTCAGCGCGACCGTGGCACCTCGCGCGGCGAGCCGTGCGGCGATCGCCTTGCCCAGCCCCCGGCTGCTGCCGGTGACGAGGGCCACCATCCCTTCGCACCGTCGGTCAACGCCCATCATCGGCCTCCTACGGAAATGGCTTCTCCGTATCAGAGAATGCCATTATCGCCCGTCGAGGGGAAGTGCCGTCTGCGCAAGGCGTCGATCGAGTAGTTCCCGCCGCCCGTGAACACCAGCAGCAGGAAAGCGAAGCAGAAGAGGATCGCCAACCCGCCGCCATTGCCCGCCGGCGGATCGGCGACGGGCCAGAGCGCTTGCGGCTGATGGATCCAGAAATACGCGACCGCCATCTCCCCTGAGGCCACGAACGCGACGGCCCGGGTGAACAGGCCGGTCGCGATCAGCAGACCCGCGACGACTTCGATCAACCCCGCGTACCAGCCGGGCCAGGAACCGAACTCGACGCGAACGGGCGACGGGACGGGCCAATCACACAGGCTCCTCGAGCCGTACGCGGCGAACAGCAATCCGTACACGACCCGAAACACACTCAGCACGGCCGGGGTGTGCCGACCGAGCCGCCGGTCGAAATCCTTTGTCACGATCCAAAGGTTACGGTCGCGGCCCAGTCGAGCAGGCGCCGCCAAAGCCGCTGCCGGCCCGACGCCATGTTGTGGCAGTGCGCGCTGTCGCCCAGCACCAGGGTGGTGATGTCCGGACAGCTGCGATAGAGACTGCCCTCGGCGCGTGGGTCCGGTGAGACGTCGACGACGCCGTACCCGATCAACACGGGGACGTCGATCAGCGCGGCGTGTTCAGCGACGACCCCGGGGATCATGGCGGTGCCGAACACGCGCGGCACCATCGATTTCGCGACGACACAGTCCGCGGCCACGATGTCGGCCGGGACATCGGCAAGGTGAAACCAGCTCTGCAAGTGCTCGCGCGGACCCTCGAAGTAGGGCTGCGGCAGCGCGCACAGGATCTCCCGGGCGAGCTCGGCGCGTCCCTGCGCGGTTGCCGACCGGGCGATGAATTCCGGATCGAGGTTCAGCGGCGCCACGTGTTGATTGGTGCACCCGAGCAGGGCCAGTGCGGCGAAGCTGGAGAACAGTGCTTGTTGCGTGATCGCGAGATAGCCGCCGAGGGAATGGGCCATCGCCACCGGGGGTGCTTGGATTCCCGTTACGTCAGGCAACGCGGAGACCGCATGGGCGAGCGCGGCGGCGATGTCGGTGAAGCCGAAATCACGTGCGGGTTGGGAGCTTTCGCCGGTACCCAGGGGGTCGATGGTGACGACGGCGTAGCCGTTCCCGGTGGCGAAATCGGCGAAGCTGTACCCGTGCTGACCGGGGATGCGCAGGTCCCAGTAGTCGCGACTGTAGGTACCTCCAGGCAGACAGACCAATAGTGCCGGCGCCTCCGCACCGGCGCGCGCGGGATAATACGTCGCCGCCAGCGACGCTTCCTCGCCGATCACGTCGCCGACATCGAACTTCAACGGCCGCGCGGGAGCGTTCATCGGGCGCCCATGTCGTTGTCCTCCTCTGGGTGGCAACCGAACGGACCACCACGCAGCGTGTTCGCGGTCGCGTCATTTGTACCGGCCTAGCGTCATAATCGCTTATATCGGGCGGTTAAGACGTTGGCTCGTGGAATGGATTAGTGATGGCCGAAACTCTCCCCAGTGGGCAATCGAGTCCTTCGGGACGAGCCGCGAAGGTCGAGCAGCGGATGAAGGAACTCAGCCAGCGAAGAGCCGAGTTGGCGGCCGGCGAGCGCCCGTCACCGGAGTCCGTGGATTTAGCGCGCCGCCGTGCTGAAGAATCCCTGCACCGTGCGCAAGAAGCTCACCACGCTGCCGCGCAGCGGCACGAAGAGTTGGCGCGGGTGCATGAGCAGACGGCGAACAACTATCAACGCGCCGCAATGCAAGGACTTGGGCCCACCGCTCGATTGCAACAAGCGGCCGATGAGCACTGGCAGGCCGCACACGATGGCTATTTAGAGGCCGTGAAGGACGAAGCGAAGGCCCACAACCCCAAGGAATCCTCCTCGGGTTAGCTTCCACCTGCCGTCCGCCCGTCGCTCACCCAAGGAGACATCGTGACGTATGTCCTACTTCTCTGCGCCATTCTTGCGGAAGTAGCCGCGACCAGCCTGCTCAAGAGCACGGAAGGCTTCACCCGACTGTGGCCGACGGTCATCTGCCTGACCGGTTACGCAATCTCATTTGCGCTCCTGGCGCTGTCGATCTCGCGCGGCATGCAAACGGACGTCGCCTACGCGCTGTGGTCGGCAATCGGTACGGCCCTGATCGTGCTCATCGCCGTCCTGTTTCTCGGCTCGACGATCTCGGTCGCCAAGATCGTCGGGGTGGGGCTGATCATCGCCGGCGTGGTGACCCTGAATCTGTCCGGCGCACACTGACGCTAAGCGCGGGCCGTCAGCGGTGCACTCAGCAGACTGACGAGCGCGGTGGTCACCTCGTCGGGGCGTTCCTCCATGACGTAGTGGTCGGCGCCGCGCAGCCGAACCAGCTTGGCGTGCGGAATGGACTCGGCCAATTCGCGCGCGGTGCTGAACGGGATATAAGGATCGCGGTCACCCCAGATGACGGCGACCGGGCACCGGATCGTCCCGAGTCCCTCCGCGAGCCACGGGACGACGGGCACCGAATAGTGAGCGAAGAAGTTCCAGAAGGTGCGCTTTCCCTCCGGCGAATTCATCCAGCCCAGATACCCGGCTTCCAGCGCGGTGTCGAAACAGCCGAGTCTTCGGTAGCGGGCCAGAGCTAAATGGTGCAGCGTGGCCAACGGAAGATGTTGTGCGGCATGTGACGCTGGCGGGTGGGTAGCGATCCAGTGTTGGCCCCGCGAGAAGCGGTAGAACCACGGGCGAAAGATGCCATGTGCGCGGGTGTTCAACAGAGCGAGTCGCAGCACCCGCTCGGGATGGCGGATGGCATAACCGAGTCCGATGAAGCCACCGTAATCGTGGGCGCACAGGTTGAACCGTGGCCACCCCAACTCCGCCACGAATCGTTCGATCCGCTCCACCTCGTTGTCGTAGGTGGGTGCGGTCGCCGGCGGAGCGGACCGGCCGAAGCCGGGCCAGTCCGGCGCCACGACATGATGGCTGCCGGACAGCGCCTTGATCTGATGGCGCCAGCAGGACGCGCTCTGGGGATAGCCGTGCAACAGAAGCACCGGCTCTCCGGTGCCGGCCGCCTCGCCGAACACGTTGCATCCGTCGACGTTCCACATGGTCGAAACATATTCGGATCCTTGGTCGCGCTACCCCTCTCTTTGAGACACACGGCGCTCCATTCCCGCCACCGTTAGCTCTGCTGCCTCAACGCCATACCGTCGCCGGGAAGTGAGCTGGTGTTTACGTAACAGCCTTCAACTGCGCGCCTGGTGTGCAAACATCGCTGCCAGACTGACGGTCTGCCGCCCCGGTGCGGACAGGTTGATTTGCGGCAACCTCGAGGGAGTAGGACCCACCATGACCGATGTCGAGCAGACACCTTCCGATGGGCTCTCCCCCGCCAGCCCCGCCCGGGCCGATCTGATTGAGCACTCCCGCACCGGGATGAGCGCGACCGCGCTGCAGCGGGCCATCAACGACCACCTGCGCTACTCGATCGGCCGCCCGGCCGCGGCCCGGCGACCCGAGCATTACTACCGGGCGCTCGCACTGGCCGTGCGCGACCGGATGCAGGACCGACGCGTGGTCTCGACGCAGACCTCACTCGATCTCGGCCGCAAGGTCACCTGCTACCTGTCGGCGGAATTCCTGATGGGCCCGCAGCTGGGCAATAACCTGCTGAATCTCGGCATGGAGCGGGCCGCCCGTGAAGCACTGTCGGCGATGGGCCAGAACCTGGATACGGTCCTGGCCTGCGAAGAGGAGCCGGGCCTGGGCAACGGCGGCCTCGGCCGGCTGGCCGCGTGCTACCTGGACTCGCTGGCCACCCTGGAGCGGCCGGCGATCGGCTACGGAATCCGTTACGAATTCGGCATTTTCGATCAGGAGATCCACGACGGCTGGCAGGTTGAGCAGACCGACAACTGGCTGGACCACGGAAACCCTTGGGAGATAGCAAAACCCGACGTCAACTACTTGGTCAAGTGGGGTGGCTACGCCGCTCACTACACGGACGACGCAGGCCACGACCGCGTCCAATGGGTGCCGGGGCGGGTGCTGAAGGGGGTGGCCTATGACACGCCCATCCAGGGTTACGGCGTCAACACCTGCAACGTGCTGACGTTGTGGAGCGCGCGGGCCGTCAAGTCGTTCGCTTTGGAGGCCTTCAACACCGGCGATTACTACGGGGCGGTCGAGGACGAGGTCATGTCGGAGACCGTCACCAAAGTGCTCTACCCGAACGACGAGCCCGAGGCGGGTAAACAGCTGCGCCTGTTGCAGCAGTACTTCTTCGTGTCCTGCTCGCTGCAGCATGTGCTGCACATCATGGACGATCTCGCCGACGTCTCCGTCAAGGAGCTCCCCCAGCGTTTTGCCCTGCAGCTCAACGACACCCACCCATCGATCGGCGTAGCCGAGCTCATGCGGTTGCTGGTCGACGAACGCCAGCTGGACTGGGATGAGGCGTGGGAAATCACGGTGGCGACGTTCGGTTACACCAACCACACCCTGCTGCCCGAGGCACTGGAGACCTGGCCGCTGGACCTGTTCGCCGAGTCGCTGCCGCGCCACCTCGAGATCATCTACGAGATCAACCGCCGATTCCTCGACGAGGTGCGTGCCCGGTTCCCGGGCGACGAGGCGCGGGTCAACCGGATGTCGCTCATCGGCGAGAACGGCGGCAAGAACGTCCGGATGGCGCATTTGGCCACCGTCGGCAGCCACGCCATCAACGGTGTAGCCGCGTTGCACTCCGAGTTGCTGAAAAGCAGTGTGCTCAAAGACTTCTACGAGCTGTGGCCGGAGCGGTTCAGCAACAAGACCAACGGCGTGACGCCGCGCCGCTTCCTGGCGCTGGCCAACCCCGGGCTGCGGGAATTGCTGGACCGCACCGTCGGGGACGGCTGGCTGACCGATCTCGGGCGCCTGCGCGGCCTCCAGCCATTCGTCGACGACGCCGCTTTCCGCCGCGAATGGCGCGACATCAAACGCAACAACAAAGCGCGCCTCGCCAAATACATCCGCTCGGTGGCCGGCGTCGAACTCAATCCGGACTGGATGTTCGACGTCCAGGTCAAGCGCATCCACGAGTACAAGCGTCAGCATCTCAACGTGCTGCACGTCGTGGCGCTGTATCACCGGCTCAAGCAGGACCCGGGGCTGTCGATTCCGCAGCGGGCCTTCATCTTCGGCGGCAAGGCCGCGCCCGGATACTTCATGGCCAAGCGGATCATCAAGTTGATCAACGCCGTTGGGGAAACCGTCAACGCCGACCCGGACGTCAACCGGTTCCTGAAGGTGGCGTTCGTGCCGAACTTCAACGTGCAGAACGCCCACATGATCTACCCGGCCGCCGACCTGTCCGAGCAGATCTCCACCGCCGGCAAGGAAGCGTCCGGCACCGGGAACATGAAGTTCATGATCAACGGCGCCCTGACCGTCGGCACGCTCGACGGCGCGAACGTGGAGATGCGCGACGAGGTGGGCCCGGAGAACTTCTTCCTGTTCGGGCTGACCGAGCAGGAGGTCGAGGCGGTCAAGGCGGGCGGGTACCGCCCGGCCGACTACATAGAAGGCAACGACGAGCTGCGCGCCGTGCTCGACCTGATTGCCGGCGGCACGTTCTCGCGCGGCGACACCGAGGTGTTCCGGCCCCTGGTGGACAACCTGCGCCGTGACGACCCCTTCCTGGTGTGCGCCGACTACGCGGCCTACGTGAACTGCCAGGAACAGGTGAGCGCCGCGTGGCAGGACAGGGAGTCGTGGACGAAGATGTCCATCCTGAATACCGCCCGTAGCGGCAAGTTCTCATCGGATCGCGCGATCACCGAGTACTGCGACGACATCTGGAACGTGTGGCCGCTGACCGTCAAGATGTGAGAAAGCGGCTGATAATCGCTGCGCCCGCGCCTAGGATCTCGCCATGCCGATTCTGGGCAATGCAACTGTCGTCCTCGCGCGCCTGAAGAGGTCGACCTCCAACGCGTTGCGCGTCGAGCTCGCGACCCCCGATGGCACGGAACTGGCGTGTGCCCAGCAAAAAGGCGGTGCCGCAGTGCTATTCGGCTTTAAAAACGGGGGTAAAAGCGAGTACACGCTGTCCGCGGCCAGCGGTGACGAACTCAGGATCGCGGTGGCCGGAACGACCACGATCACCAACGGCGGCACCCCGGTGGGAAAAATCGTCCCCGCCGACGGCGCCGCCCGCCTGGAAGACGGTGGCGGCACTGTGCTGGCGCTGGTGCGGCCGCACACCGGACACAAGGCGGACAGCGCCTGGCATCATCGCTTGTTGTCGCCGTCCGGCGAGGCGCTCGGCGTCCTCACCCTGATGACCGTTCACACCGGTTGGAGCGACATCGAATCCGAAGCCATTCAGTTGCTGACCAACCACAACGTCGCGACCCTGAAGGCACCATCAGCGGGCGCGATGCTCACCCTCGCCGCGCCGGTCGACCCACACCTGGGCGACATCCTGGCCGCGGCGTGCGTTGACTTCTCGGTGCTCCCCCGCGGGTACATCGACCAAAGCCAGACCTAGTGATAGCCGGGGTTGGCTTCCTTGCGGGGGTCGACAGTGGACGTTTTCAAGGTCCACCGCAAGGATCGACACCGTGACCCCTGGCAGGAGGAAAGTGACCCGACGATTCCGTGGGCTCGTGCTGGCCCCGCTAACCGCGATGCTGGCGGTGCTGCTCGCGCCGTCCGCCTCGGCGGACACCTACACAGATCAGCTGGTGGGCAAGTACAACGCCCAGACCCACGTGGTGGCCGACCCGGGGGCGAATCCGGCGTTGCGGGACCCGGACAGGCTGAACGACCAGATCCTCACCAGCCGCTGGACGTGGAGTTCCACGCCACCGATCTGGGTGGCGGCGGTGGCGCCCAGTCAGACCGGGGTGACCACCCCGGATGCCATCCACAACGTCATCCTCGGACGTAATCCCGCATTCAGCGGGATCATTCTGGTCATCGACTCCAGGGGCTATCACGTGCGCGCCTACAACGTGCCCAAGGCGATCGCAGACAGCGTCGATCCGTTCATGAGCCAGTCGGCCAGGAGCCACCGGAACGACCCGCAGGGCGCGACGAGTGAATTCGTCAGCAAATTGACCAGGTTGGACGTGTCCTCCGGGGGGCCGGCGTCCACCACCTCGCCCGTCGTGCACAAGAACCCGGACCGCTGGGCATGGCTGTGGACCATGCTGGTTTTCATTGCCGTCGCATTGAGCGTGGTCGCCTTGGTCTCGTTCGCTGTCGGCCGAAGTCGCAAGCGCCGCAAGGCTGCACAGGAGCGCGAGCAGATCAAACAAGAGTTGATCGCCGCCGAATCCGGTGTCGGGGACATCGACAACGCGGTGCTCACCAACAGCGATACGGACGTCAGCGCAGAGTCGACCAAGGCTAACGCCAGCCTCTACGACGCCCGAAAGGCTTACGAGACAGGCGACTACGGCGCGGCGAGGGCGCACCTGCGAGTAGTGGAGTCCACGGTGGCCAGGGCCTACCAGAAGCTCGGACGCCCCGCGCCCAATGTTGGCGCTGTCGACTCGGTGCCCGAGGACGAGCGCAAGCAGGCCTCGGTGCGGGCGAAGAATCCCGACACCGGTGAGTACGTGACGATCAACAACAACAACTACAGCACCGCCCCGCAGCCCGGCTATCCGCACTACTACGGGGGTGGCTACTACAACGGAATGTTCTTCTACCCCGGCTATTACCCGTACGCGTTCTGGGGCGCGGGTTGGGGTTGGGCGCTCACCGACGTCCTGCTGATGGATGCGCTGCTGGACGACCATTGGGGCGGCAGCTACGACCGCGGCTTCGAGGCCGGCCGCGACTCGGCGTATGCGGATGCCAACTCTGACGGCGGCCAAAGCGCCGGCTACGACAGCCAGCAAGGCGACGTCGGGTTCGGCGGGGGCTATGATTCCGGCGGCGACACCGGCTTCGCGGGCAACGAGGGCTCGTACTCCGGCGGTGGCGACGTGGACTTCGGCGGCGGCTGGGACTCCGGCGGCGGCTGGGACTCCGGCGGCGGATCCGACTTCGGCGGCTCCGATTTCGGCGGCGGTGGGTCGGACTCCAGCGGTGGCGACTTCGGGTTCTGATGCCCCAGAAGTAAGGTTTTCATCGATGAGTACCGACAAGATCAACCGCGGCATCCTGCTCGCCATGGCGGCGATCGGGGCAATCGCTTACGCGTTGCTCTACCCGCACGCCTCAATCGTCTTCAAGGTTCTGGTGCCGCTCGGCCTGGCCGTCCTGTTGGGGCTGATCGTCCGTGACGTCGTCAACGCCCGGAAGCGGTGACTCAGAAGGAGTTTGATGGTGACTGAGGGTTTGTTCGGTCTGCTGACCGTCGTCGCTTTGGGGCTGGCGTTGACGCTGGCCGCCATCGCCACCGTGTTCGTACGGCGGATGGAGAGGCGACCAACCACCCCGATGAGCGAGGAAATCGGGAGCGCCAAAGAGGTGGTGCGCAAACTGCGCAAACGCGAAACGATGTCAACGGAAGAATTGGATTACGCGAAGCAAATCGTCGCCGATCGCAGTTCCTTCATGGCGCTTTGCATCCCCGGCGCGTTGTTCATGCTGGGCTGCTTTTACGTATTCGGCAGCCTTTACCACCTGCACGGAGCAACACCGTCCGAGCGGACATTTCTCGGGGTGATCCCCATGCTGACCTCCACGAACCTGGCCCTTCGCCTGCTCGGTAGCGCACGGTTGAAGAGGCGGCTGCGCAGCGCGCCCACCGCATCGTAAGGGGGTCCGCATGACGAGGTCCGGCACACCGAGATCGCGCCTGCGGCCCGCTTGCAGTAGTCTCTTTACCGTGACATATCAACCAGATTGATATGTCACCTGGTCTTGCCGCATTCGCACGGCGGTCGGGGATGGAACAAACACAAGGTCAGGAGGGGTTCGGGGAGATGAACGAGTGAGTCCTCGTTCAGTCAGCAGGACTGTCTTGGAGCGAGCCTGGATGCCGTTGGTCACCGTGGTCGCGGTCGGTGTCGGTCTGCTCTGCATGTACAAGGTGCACCAGTTCTCGGAACCCGAGCCGGTCATCACCGTCAATGGCCCGCAGGCTCCCGAGCAGTTCAACCTCAAACGGATCACCTATGAGGTGTTCGGCTCCGCCGCGCAGGGCGGGAAACTCGTCTACATCGACATCGACGGCCATCCGCATCAGGTCGAAATCACAACTCTGCCGTGGTCCCACACGGAGACGACCACGCTCTCGGTAGCGTCCGGCAGCATCTCGGTGCATGTCCACGGCGGTCAGGTGGGTTGCCGAATGCTCGTGGACGGCGTGGTCCGTGACGAACAGTCGGACGACCATCAGGACGCCGACGTTGAGTGCAGGGTCAAGTCGGCATGAGCGAGCACCGTTTCGACGAGCCCCGGGTCAAGCGCCCGTTCATCCCCAGGATGGTCCGGGCTTTCGCGATACCGATCATCTTGTTTTGGGGCCTGCTCGCGGTCAGTACGAACACCTTTATGCCCCAAGTGGAACGGGTCGCTGAGGAACTCGCCGGACCGATGGTCCCGCACTACGCGCCCTCACAACGGGCGCTGCTGCACATCGGCGAAAAGTTCCACGAATCCAACTCGACCAACTTGACCATGGTGGTGTTCGAGGCGAACCGACCGCTGGGAGACCAGGATCACCGGTACTACGACGATCTGATGCGCCGCCTCCAGCACGACACCCGGCACGTGCAATACGTGATGGACCTGTGGGGCAAGCCGTTCACCGCGGCGGGGGCACAGAGCGTGGACGGCAAGTGCACTTACGTGCTGTTGCGTCTCGCCGGCGATATCGGCCAGATTCAAGCCAACCAATCCGTGGACGCCGTCCGCGACATCATCAAGAAGGACCCGCCGCCGCCCGGCCTCAAAGTCTACGTCAGCGGCGCGGCTCCCCTGGCCTCGGACACGCTGGCCATCGCCAATGCCAGCCTCAACAACGTCACGATCGTCACCATCTGCCTCATCGTGGTGATGTTGCTGCTGGTGTATCGCGCGCCTTCAACCTTGTTGGTGCCTTTGCTCGGCGTGCTCATCGAAATGCTCGTCGCTAAGGGCATCGTGTCCACGCTCGGCCACCTCGGGTACATCGAACTCTCGTCGTTCGCGGTGAACATCGTCATCGCGCTAACACTGGGAGCGGGAACCGATTACGGCATCTTCTTGATGGGCCGGTATCACGAGGCGCGACAGGCGGGCGAAACCCGGGAGGACAGTTTCTACATCGCGTACAAGGGTGTCGCGCCCATCATCATCGGCTCCGGCCTGACGATCGCCGGCGCATGTTATTGCTTGACGTTCGCGCGCCTTAACTACTTCCACACCATGGGGCCGGCCGTCGCGATCACCATGCTGTTCACCATCGCGGCGGCGATGACGCTCGGCCCGGCGGCGCTGACCGTCGGCAGCCTGTTCGGGATGTTCGACCCGAGGACCAACGCCCAAGGGCGTCTCTATCGGCGCATCGGAGCGAGCGTGGTGCGCTGGCCGGTGCCGGTTCTGGCGGCCAGTTCTGCCGTCGTCATGCTCGGGGCGATCTTCGTGCCGACGTACCGGCAGAACTACGACGATCGGCAATACCAGCCGGCCAGTGCGCCCGCCAATCTTGGCTTCCAAGCGGCGGATCGGCACTTCCCCAAGAGCAAGCTGTTCTCCGAGATGCTGATGGTGGAAACCGATCACGACATGCGCAACTCGGCCGACTTCATCTCGCTGGACCGCGTCGCGCGGGCGCTGATTCGCCTGCACGGTGTGGCGATGGTGCAAGGCATGACGCGGCCCTTGGGCCGGGCGCTCGAGCACGCCAGCATTCCGTACCTGTTCACCACGCAAGGCAGCGGCAACGGCCAACAACTCCCGTTCAACCGGGAGCAGAACGCCAACACCGACGCGCAGGCCGATATCCAGTCGCACTCGGTCGCGGTGTTGCGCAAAGAGATCGGCTTTTTCCAGAAGGTGTCCGACGAACTGCACCAGACGGTTCTCACTGTGACAGACCTGCAGAGGGTCAGCGACGACATCAGGGACGAGGTCTCGAACGTCGACGATTTCTTCCGTCCGATCAAGAGCTACTTCTATTGGGAGAGGCACTGTTTCGACATCCCCATCTGCTGGACGTTTCGTTCGCTGTTCGAGACGATCGATCAAATCGACAAGCTGGCCGACGACATCGCGGACGCGAGGGTGTCCCTCGAGGAGGTGGACAAGGCCTTCCCGCAGATCATCGCCCAACTGAAAGCCACCGCCGACGACACCGAGGCACTGCAGTCGAAGTTGGTCAACAGTTACGGATCCGCCGATCTGCAAACCGTCCAAACGGAGCAGACTTTCGATGATCTGATCAACGTCGGGAACGACTTCGACAAGTCCCGCAGCGACGACTTCTTCTACATCCCGCACGAGGGCTTCGACAACGACGACGTCAAGACGGGGATGAAGTTGATGATGTCGCCGGACGGCAAGGCGGCCCGGTTCATCGTCACCCACGAGGGCGACGCGATGGGCCCCGAAGGCGTGGAACACGTCGAACAGTTCCCCGACGCGATAAAGACGATCCTGAAAGAGACCTCGTTGGCCGGCGCACGGATTTACATCGGCGGTTCGGGGTCCAACGACAAGGACATCAAGGAATACGCGATGTCCGATCTCATGATCGCGGCCATCGCCGCCTTCGTGCTGATCTTCTTGATCATGATGTTCATCACGCGAAGTCTGGTGGCGGCCTTGGTGATTCCCGGCACGGTGGCCTTCTCCTACGCCGGCGCGTTCGGCCTGTCCATACTTGTCTGGCAGCACCTGATCGGCCTGCACCTGCACTGGCTCGTCCTACCGCTGACGTTCATCATCCTGGTGGCGGTCGGGTCGGACTACAACCTGCTGCTGATCAACAGGGTCAAAGAGGAGCTGCACGGCGGAATCCACACCGGTCTGATCCGCGCGCTCGGCAGCACGGGCGGGGTGGTGACATCCGCGGGCCTGGTCTTCGCCTTCACCATGCTGGCGATGCTCACCAGCGATCTCCGGACGATCGGCCAGGTGGGTTCGACCGTGTGCATCGGCCTGCTGCTCGACACGCTGATTGTGCGTTCGTTCGTCGTGCCGTGCATCCTGCGAATCCTTGGGCCGTGGTTCTGGTGGCCGACCCTGGTCCGCAGCCGTCCGGCGGTCGCGCGCTAGCCGGCGCCCTTGCCGTTGTCGACGCGATAGACGGCGCCGTGCACGGCGGTGGCGGCATCGCTGGCCAGGAAGGCGATCACGTTCGCTACATCGAGGGGCTGCATCATGCCGCGTGGCGAGGCGGTGCGCATGATCAGCTCGTAGTTGGGGTTGTCCGGTGCACTGAAATGTTCGATCTGCGGCGTGAGCATCCCACCCGGGCATATTGCGTTGACGCGCAAGCGATCCGCGGTGTATTCCACCGCCAGAGCGCGGGTAAGTCCGATCAGGCCGTGCTTGGCGGCGCAGTAGCCTGCCGAGTACGCCTGGCCCTCGACACCGGCGATGGAGCCGACGTTGACGATGTTCCCGCCCCGCTCCAGCAGGTGCGGCAACGCGGCCCGGCACAGGTAGAACGGCCCGTTCAGATTCACCGCAAGGTCGCGCGCCCAGTCCTCATCGGTCATCGACTCCGTCCGACGCATCTGGTGGTGGCCGGCGACGTTGACCAGGACGTCGAGTCCGCCCAGCTCGCGCACGCACTGCTCGACCGCGTCGCGGCAGGCCTGCGCAGAGGAAACGTCGACCGATGCGTAGGAACCATGTTGGACGTCGGCGAATACCTCGGCCAAGCGTGCGGTATCCCGGCCGATGCCGAAAACCGTTGCGCCCTCGCGGGAGAACAGCCGAGCCGTCTCGGCGCCGAGGCCCGACGACGCTCCGGTCACCAGGGCGACCTTGCCCTCTAGCGTTGACATATCAGTCTGTGTCGCTCAATACCGCATCCGCCCAACGCCACCCCGCAGCAGCGCGAGGGGAGCAACGAATCTTGGCCCCCACAAGGTCATCGCACGGCGTGCGGTTAACAACACGAGCAGACTGAGCGCGAGCCGCCCCAGGGCCACCCGGCTCGTTCGCCTTCTCCAGCTTGGCGGTCTCGCCCCCGCGCGTCGGCCGAAGTAATAGCCGACACACATTGCCATCGTCAACGCGGCGACTGCCGCGAGCACCGTCATGATGATGAGCGTTGTGCGTCACCGTCGCGGCGCGATCACGCGCGGGATACACCTTGGCCAAAAAAACTGACCCAGGGACGGGTCCGCCGCTAATCGGTCTCGCTGATGACATAAACGGCGACATAGCCGATGGGGATGCCGGTCCAGGTCGCAATGCATTCGCGCGCCGCCAGTTCCACCGCACCCCGGCGGCTGGTCCGCGTGATCCTGCTGATCTCGGGAATCCGGATCATCCACCCGTCAGCGTCACGGGTGATTTCGATATCGAAGCACTGGCCGACCATGGGGCACTTCACACGGGGAACGGCCCGATGTGCACGGGCGCTGCGCAGTGATTGTCGGCGCAGCAGGGTGGGCTGAATGGGCATGGCTGCTTTCGGAGAGTCGCAATCAGAACCGCGGGCAAGAGTAATGCGCATTCAGACGAAAACCTAATCGGCCAGTCAGACTGGCACGCACCTGATGCGCACTCTCCACCAAGTCGTCGCCGGGACTTAATGTTTGTGTTCATGCGGCTGGTCCAGGCGCCTGAACTCGCGGCGAGTGTCGTGTCCGCGTTCATCATCGGCAGTCTTGCCGCCCCGTCGGCGCACGCGGATGGCGGCTATGGGCCCGGCTCCTACACGGTGCCCGGCCAACTCCCCTATGGCACCTACGTCGCCCACGCCGTACCCGGCGACTACCGAGCGGCCTGTGTCTTCACCACATGGACCAGCGATGGAAGACTTATCAACTCCGACAGCGGGATTCAAACTACCCCGGTCACAGCGAATCTCTCGGCGCCCTCGGTGGCGAAGTTCATTACCCACGGCTGCACACCGTGGACGAAGGTCGGATGAGATCAGCGCTGGCGTTTACGCGAGGCGGCCGAACGCGCGGGTCGGGCACGCATGTGATCCCGGGCGCGACCCATGATGTCGCCGAGCGCGCGCACGTCCTCGCCGGAAAGCGCATCGAATAGCAGGTCGCGAACGACGTCGATGTGGCCCGGCAGGACTTTGGCGAGCCGCGCGTGGCCGGCCTCCGTGATGCGGACGACCGTGGCGCGCTGGTCAGCGTCGCTGGCTTCGCGTCCGATGAGGCCCGCCTTCTCCAGCAGGCCCGCCTGATGAGTCAGACCGCTGCGGCTGTAGACCACGCCGTCGGCCAGCTCGGTCATGGTCAACCGACGCTTGGCATCGGCGAGTTTCGCCAAGATCTCGAACTGCACATAGCTGAGATCGCCCTCGGCCCGTAGCTGTCGTTGCACGGCGTACTGCAGCAGGCTGACGGCCTCCATTAGCGCGAAGTACGCGCGCATCTGCTGAGGCTTGAGCGACTCCGTCATGCCGCGATCATAATGCTTCGAACTTGAAGCAATGTGGCGATCGTCACCCGGGATGCCGAAATCACTTCGACTTCGAAGCAAGTTATGCACGGTGTAACTGCTTCGAAGTCGAAGCACCTAGGGAAACGGAGGAGATCATGAAGGCTGTGCAGTATCACCGTTACGGCGGCAGCGACGTTCTGCAGTACGAGGAGGTTCAGCGGCCGGTGCCCGGCCGGGGCCAGGTCCTGGTGAAGGTGGCCGCCACCTCGTTCAACCCGGTTGATGCAGGCATCCGCGGCGGCTACCTGTCCGAGGTATATGCCATCTCCCTTCCCCACACCCCCGGCGTCGACATTGCGGGAACCGTCGCCGGAATCGGCGAGGGGGTGACCGGTCGGAAGGTTGGCGACGCCGTCGTCGGGATGCTTCCGCTGGATGCCCCCGGTGCCGCCGCCGAGTACGCGCTCGCACCGGCCGAGGTGCTGACCGCCGCTCCGACGACGGTGCCGCTGGCCGATGCCTCGGCGTTGCCGACCGTCGGTTTGACGGCTTGGCAGGTGCTGCTCGAGGTCGCCGAGTTGAGGGCGGGTCAGTCCCTTCTGATCAACGGGGCGGGTGGAGCGGTCGGCGGCTACGCGGTTCAACTGGCCAAGCAGGCGGGAGCCGTCGTCACCGCGACCGCCTCGGCCCGCAGCGAGAACCGCCTGCGGCGCCACGGGGCCGACCGGATCATCGAGTACATCGAGTACACGGCCGCCCCGCTCGACGTCGCCGGGGCGCCCTTCGACGTGGTGCTCAATCTGGTCAGTACCTCACCGGAGCAGACCGCGGCTCTGGTCGGTCTGGTCGCCGATGGTGGGTTTTATCTCGGCACCATGACGTCGGGAGAGGAGGACCCGGCACGGCGGGTGCGGGCGCAGCGCGTTTTCGTCCGCAGCGACGCCGCGCAGCTGGCCGAACTCGTCAGCCGGGTGGACGCCGGGCATTTGGTGATCGACGTCGCCGACCGCCGTCCGCTGACCGAAGTCGCCGCCGTGCACGATGACTCCGACGCCAATCGCCTGCCGGGAAAGACCATTCTGATTCCTGCGGGCGAGTAACGCTCGGCCACAACCGGATACGCGACACGAGCTGTCCCGTCGGCACCCGCCGGCGGGGCAGCTTAGGCAGTAGCGCCATTCCCTAATCCGGTCGGCTGGGTGGAAATTCGGCTCGCTTCTCGATGGCCTCGCGGTAGGCATACATCCGGCCCGGGATCGTCCCCAGCACCGCGATGGTACGACCGCCCCGGCCGTACGCGGCAACGAACTCCCAGCCGTCCGGATCGCCTTCGACGATCTCGATAGCGTCGTAATCGGTTGGCACACCCAGCATTTGCAGCTTGACGTCGTACTGATCGGACCAGAAGTATGGCACCTCGTCATAGGTCTCCGCGCCCGCCGGCCCCGCCAGCAGAGTCCGGGCCGCAGCCGCACCTTGACGGCCCGCGTCGTCCCAGTGCTCGGTCCGCAGGTGCCGTTCGTACAGCGGGTGCCACCACCGCGCGACATCGCCGGCGGCAACAACGGCGTCCCCGCCCTCGGCCGCACCCGTGGCGTCGCAGATCACGCCGTCGTCGACGCGCAATCCGGAGCCGTCCAGCCAGTCGGTGGCGGGAGTCACCCCGAGGCCGACGACGACGAGATCGGCCGGAATTCGCGAGCCATCGGTGAGCCGAACACCCCGAACCCGGCCGTCACCCTCGAATTCTTCGACACCGACTCCGACCCGCAGCTCCACTCCGTGTTGACGATGCAGCTCAGCCCAGCGCGGTGCCAGCTCCTTTCCCAGCGCGGACAGCAGCGGGCCGCTGGCCTTTTCGATCAGCACCACGTCCAGGCCTATCGACCGGCAGCTCGCAGCGACCTCGGCGCCGATGAACCCGCCGCCGACGACCACGACCCGCGGGCGCGAACCGAGCCGGTCCCGGATGGCCAGGCAGTCGTCGACCGTGCGCAGCATCAGCACCCCTTCGGAAACCGGGCCGCCCGGCCATTCCCGGGGCACCGCCCCGCTGGCGACCACCAGTCCGTCGAACGGCAGCGAAAGGTCCTGCCCGTCGTCACGCACGTGGACGGTGCGCGAGGACATGTCCAACCTGACGGCAGACGCGCCCCGCAACACACGCGCATCCATCTCGGATTGCGGTGCGAGGTCGACACCGGCCCGGTGGACCTTGCCGGTGAGGAACTTCTTCGACAGTGGCGGCCGATGGTAAGGGGCCTGCCGCTCGGCGCCCACGATGGTCAGGGCGCCGTCATAGCCCTCCTGACGCAACGTCTCCGCCGCTCGCGTGCCCGCCACGCCGGCACCGACAACCACGACGTTCTCCGGCATCGCTCAGTCCTTCACCGTGATTGCCTGTGTGGGACAAGACACCTCGGCGCCGATCAACTGCTGGCGCAGCTCCTCCGGCGCCTCCTCCTGCAGCACGTGGAGACCGTCCTCGCGCACGTCGAACACGTCGTGGCAGATGCTCATGCACACGCCGTTGCCATCGCAGGTGTCTAGATCTACCGAAACCTTCATCGCACCTTCGCCTTTCGTGCCCCGTTGCCGGAAGTCTCGATCCCTTGAGCTTGATCCGGTGACTTCCCTTTGGATCGCGCCCGCTCCTGGGCGGCCTTCGCCACCGGCGAATACGCCAGGTAGTCGATCGCCATCTGGGTGTCCGCCTCGTCGTTGGGATGATGGCTGGGCCTCATGTACCGGACGGGTGTCGTCACCATCAGCTTCCATGGGCCCGGCAACCGGTACTCGCGGGCGGCCCACAGCCAGTCCCGCCAGCGCCACTTGCGGTCGTTGGTTGGGTCTTGGGCCATCAGGTAGCGAGCCCCCGCGACCCACCAACCGATGAACAGCGGCGAGACGAACAACATCGAGAACGCCCTGATCAAGTAATTACCGGAGACGTGCTGGTAGACGTCGTACACCAGCGAGCGGTGCTCGACCTCCTCGGCGCCATGCCAACGCAGCAGGTCAAGCATCATGGGGTCGGCCTTCGCGTAGTCCAGACCTCGATTCGTCAGCACCCACTGGCCCAACATCGCGGTGTAATGTTCCAGCGCGGCCACATCGGCCAGCCGCCGATACAGCCACCACCGCTTCATGGCCGGCGGAAACCACTTGGGCGAGTCGCCCAGCGTCATCGACAACAGCCTCCCGAGCCGATCGGTGTACGGCTTGGTGTCGATGCCCTGCTCGGCGAGGTGGTCGAGCACCGCTCGCTGGCTGTCTCTTATACACATCT